>NZ_JBSNCE010000019.1:0-124857 GCF_053764755.1 Rhodococcus sp. 2H158 | reverse complement strand
GTCATGATCTCTCGAAATTGCGGGGACGGTAGCGTGGTCGAAACTACCGTGACCACTGACGCCCGCACCCCACCGACCCACGAACAGGAGGACCGCATCAACGCGCCCGACCGCACCGGCCCCACCGTCGCCGACCTCGGCGAGTTCCCCGTGATCGACCGCGCGGTCGCCGGGCGTCGCCAACCCGCCACCACCCTCGTCGGACCGGGCCACGATGCGGCCCTCGTCGCCGCCGCCGACGGGCGCGTCGCCGTCTCCACGGACATGCTCGTCGAGGGCCGGCACTTCCGGCTCGACTGGTCCACCCCGCACGACGTCGGGCGCAAGGCCGTCGCCCAGAACGGCGCCGACATCGCCGCGATGGGCGCGCGCCCCACCGCCTTCCTCGTCGGGCTCGGCTGCCCGCCGGACACTCCGGTCTACGTGCTCGACGGTGTCTCCGCCGGGATCGGCGAGGCCGCGGAGGCGCTCGGCGCCGGCGTCGTCGGCGGCGACCTGGTGCAGGCGTCGCAACTGATCGTCGCGGTGACCGTCCTCGGCGACCTCGACGGGCGCGCGCCGCTCCTGCGGTCTGCGGCCCGGCCCGGCGACACCGTCGCGCTGGCCGGATCCACCGGGCGCTCCGCCGCCGGGCTGGCCGTGCTCACCGCCGGCCTCGCCGGCCACCCGGACCTGGTGGCCGCCCACCAGGTGCCGGCGCCCCCGTACGCCGCGGGACCCGCGGCGGCGGCCGGCGGCGCCCACGCCGCGACCGACATCTCCGACGGCCTGCTCGCCGATCTCGGGCACATCGCCGCCGCGTCCGGCGTCGCGATCGACGTCTCGCGCGAGCTGCTCGAGCCCGGCCCCGAGCTGCGGGCCGCCGCCGCGGAACTCGGCGTCGACGTGTGGGAGTGGGTGCTCACCGGCGGCGAGGACCACGCCCTTGCCGCGTGTTTCCCGCCGCACGTGCCGCTGCCCGCGGGCTGGCGGCCCGTCGGCGCGGTGCGCGAGGGCGTCGGCGTCACCGTCGACGGCCACGGCCGGCCGGGTCCCGGAGGCTGGCAGAGCTTCTCGAGATAGGTTTCACGGCATGGCTGTGTATGCGCTCGGCGACCGTGTGCCCGATATTCATCCCGACGCCTGGGTCCACCCCGATGCGGTGGTCATCGGCAACGTCACCCTCGGCGCCCGCGCCTCGGTGTGGCCCACCGCGGTCCTGCGCGGTGACTACGGCCGGATCGTCGTCGGCGCCGAGAGCAACATTCAGGACGGGACGATCATCCACTGCACCGCCGTCGACGCCACCGTCATCGGCGCCGGCACCGTGGTCGGCCACAACGCCCACATCGAAGGCTCCACCATCGGCGACGGCTGCCTGATCGGGTCCGGTTCGCTCGTGCTCAACGGCTCCGCCGTCGGCGACGGGGCGATCGTCGCGGCCGGCGCGCTCGTGGCCCCGCGGTTCCAGGTGCCGCCGCGGTCCATGGCGATCGGCGTACCCGCGAAGATCCGGGAGGGTTACGAGGTGCCGGAGGGCCACGTCGACGCCAACGCCAAGATGTACGCGGCGAACGCCGAGTACTACCGCGGCGCGCTGCGCAGGATCGACTGAGGGGCCGGGCACCACCGATGGCTGTACGACCCCTGCCGGAGATCGTCGAGGAAGGCTGGGCGCGGGCACTGGCTCCCGTCGCCGCCGACATCGCCGCGATGGGCGACTTCCTGCGCGCCGAGAACGCCGCCGGACGCGGCTACCTGCCCTCCGGCGCGAACGTGCTGCGGGCCTTCACCCAGCCGTTCGACCGGGTGAAGGTGCTCATCGTCGGCCAGGACCCGTATCCGACGCCGGGTCACGCCGTCGGACTGAGCTTCTCGGTCGCGCCGGAGGTGCGTCCGGTGCCGCGCAGCCTGGCCAACATCTACCGCGAATACAGCGACGACCTCGGCCTGCCGACACCACCCAACGGTGACCTCACACCGTGGTCGGCACAGGGGGTGCTGCTGCTCAACCGCGTCCTGACGGTGCAACCCGGTCAGCCGGCGTCGCATCGGGGCAAGGGCTGGGAGAGCGTGACCGAGCAGGCGATCCGGGCGCTCGTCGCCCGCACCGCGCCGCTCGTCGCGATCCTGTGGGGCCGCGACGCGGCCACCCTCGAACCGATGCTCGGCAAGGTGCCCACCGTGAAGTCGGCGCACCCGTCACCGCTGTCGGCCTCCCGCGGGTTCTTCGGGTCCCGCCCCTTCAGCCGCGCGAACGCGCTGCTGGCCGAGCAGGGCGGGGACCCGGTGGACTGGCGCCTGGCCTGAACGGGCGTGGCTCAGCCGCGGTCGATCGACTCGAAGTCGGGGCGCCGCTTCTCGACGAACGCGTCGACACCCTCGATGCCGGTGGGACCGTTCGCGGCCGCCGCGATCGCCTCGGCCTCCGCGTCGAGCTGCTCGGACAGCGACCGCCCCGCGGACTTGGCGAGCAGTTGCCGGATCCCGGCGTAGGCCGCGGTGGGACCGGCCGCGAGGGTGCGGGCCACCCGCATCGCCTCGCCGGGCACCTCGTCGTCGGCGACGAGGCGGCTGAGCACCCCGAGCCGCACGGCCTCGTCGGCGTTCAGGACACAGTCGGTGAGGATGATCTCCCGCGCCCGGGCGACCCCGACGATGCGCGGCAGGGTCCACGACATGCCGCCGTCGGGCGTGAACCCGATCGACGGGTAGGCCGGCCGCAGCTTCGTCGAGGGGCCGCCGAGCGCGATATCGGCGTGCAGCACGATGCTCATGCCCGCCCCCGCCGCCCAGCCCTGGACGGCGGCCACCACGGGCACGCGGGCCGCGTCGAGGGCGCGGACGAAGTCGTGGAACAGGCGTGCGACCTCGCCGACGAACTCGCCGCGGTCGGGCGCGGAGGCGAAGGCGCGGACGTCGCCGCCCGCGCAGAAGTTGGCGCCCTCACCGACGAGCAGGACGGCGCCGACCTCGGAGCCGGCGGTGCGCAGGGCCTCGATGCCCTGGGCCAGGCCCGCGGGGGAGAGGGACGTGCCGCGCTCGGCGGTCGCCACGGCGATGCGCAGCACGCCGTCCTCGAGGCGGACGTGGGACAGTACTGATTCGGTCACCCGGGGCACCCTACCCGTCGCTCCGGCCGGTGGGGTGTGGGGTCATGGCGACGGTGGTGGAACACGACGAGGCCCCGGCGTCGCAACGCCGGGGCCTCGTATGCCGAACCGGGGATCAGCCGCGAACGACCTTGCCCGCCTTGAGGCAGGAGGTGCACACGTTGACCTTACGCGTGTTGCCCGGGGCAACCTGAGCGCGCACGCTCTGGATGTTCGGGTTCCAACGACGGTTGGTACGCCGGTGCGAGTGCGAGACCGACTTACCGAAGCCGGGGCCCTTGGCGCATACGTCGCAGACGGCAGCCATAGTCGCGAACTCCTTGGTGAGTAGTGGATATTTTCGTGTCTTCGTCGGCCTGCGAACACGAGGAGGCGTCCGCCATCCGTGCGAGGCAACCCTGCAAGCGTAGCGGGTGGGGGTGGCAATGGCCAAACCGGCCGTCCGACGGGCGCACCGCTACCCTTGCGTCACCGGTTGCGTGGTGGCGAAGGGGGGAAGCAGGTGCTCGAGGTCGGGGAAGCAGTCGACGGGACTGCCCTGCGCCGATGGGTGGATCTCGGGTTGCGGGCGCTCGCCGAGCGCCGCGACGAGATCAACAGCCTCAACGTCTTCCCCGTCCCCGACGGGGACACCGGTACCAACCTGCTCGTCACCCTGCGCTCCGCGGCGGCCGAACTCGACACCTCCGCGGCGGACGCCGAGGACGTCGCCACGATCGTCTGCGCCCTGGCGCGCGGCGCGTTCCACGGCGCCCGCGGCAACTCCGGTGTCATCCTCGCGCAGATGCTGCGGGGCCTGGCCGACGCCCTCGACCGGGCCGTGGTCGTCGACGGCGCCGAACTCGGGCGCGCCTGGCGTCACGCCGCCGACCTCGTCACCCGCGCGCTCAGCTGCCCCGCCGAGGGCACCATCGTCAGCGTGCTGCACGCGGCCGCCGACGGCGCGCACGCGGCCGGCCGCTCCGGGTCGCTCGTGACGGTGGCGACCGCAGCGGCCGACGCCGCCGCCGAGGCCCTGCAGCGCACCACCGCGCAACTCGACGTGCTGGCCGAGGCCGGCGTCGTCGACGCAGGGGGCCTCGGTCTGCTCCTGCTGCTCGACGCGTTCGTCGAGACGGTGTCGGGCCGGCGGCCGGACCGGGCGCCGATCGCGACGGCGAAGCCCGGCGCTCCCGCCCGGCGTGGCGGGCACAACGGGCACGGACCCCGCCACGGCGGCGATCAGGACTTCGAGGTCATGTACTTCGTCGAGGGCTCCGACACCGCCCGCATGGACACCCTGCGTACCCGCCTCGACGCCCTGGGGGACTCGGTCGCCGTCGTCGGCGACGGCGCCGGCACCTGGTCCGTGCACGTGCACTGCTGCGACGCGGGCGCCGCCGTCGAGGCCGGCCTGGAGGCCGGGCGGCTGCACCAGGTCACCGTCACGTGCTTCGCGCTGGAAGCACAGCAACGGATCGGCGTCGGCCCGGTGGCTTCCGGAGCCGGAAGCCGCTCGGTGCTCGCCGTCGCGGCCGGCGACGGGGCGGCGGAGCTGTTCGAAGCCGAGGGCGCGGCGATCGTGCGGGCGGACGATCCGATCACCCGCCGGCACCTGCTCGACGCGATCCGCCGGCTGGGCAGCCGTGACGTGATGGTCCTGCCCAACGGGGCGCTGCCCGCCCAGGAACTCGTCGCGGTCGGCGCGGCGGCCCGCGACCACCGGCGCGAGGTGATGTTCCTGCCCTGCTCGTCGATGGTGCAGGGACTGGCGTCGCTCGCGGTGCACGACCCGGGCCGCGACGCCGCCGACGACGCCTTCGCCATGTCCGAAGCGGCCGCCGCGACCCGGTGGGGTTCGCTGCGCATCGCGAACGAGCGGGCCCTGACCTGGGTGGGAACGTGCGAGCCGGGGCACAGCCTGGGCCTCTCGGGCCATGATGTCGTAGTCATCGAGCATGATCTGGTGACGGCGGGAGCGTCGCTGCTCGACAAGGTGCTCGCCGCGGGCGGAGAGCTCGTGACGATGCTCGTCGGCTTCGACGCGCCCGACGGACTCGCCGAGCGGCTGACCCGGCACGTCAACGACCGCCACCCCGAGGTGGAGGTGCTGGTGTACCACGGGGGACAGCGCAGCGACCTGCTGCAGCTCGGTGTGGAGTAGCCGGCACAGGAACAGTCGGACGTCGGCCCCCCGGCGTCGATCGGAGCGGAGAGGACGGCAGTGGCGACACTCGCGGACCGACTCGATCATCTTCTCGGCCGCAAGACCGCGGATGCACTCGCCGACTCGTTCGGCATGACCACCGTCGAGGACCTGCTGCGCCACTATCCCCACCGGTACGCCACCCAGGGCGCCGAGCTCGGCGACTCGCAACCGGTCGAGGGCCAGCACGTGACGATCATCGCGCGGGTGGCCAAGGCCGACGAGGTGCGGATGAAGAGCCGGCCCGGCACCCGGCTCGCCGTCGTGCTCGAATCGGACCGGCAGAAGATCGACGTGACCTTCTTCAACCCGCAGAAGGTCAAGTACAACATCAAGCCCGGGGTGCGCGGCATGTTCTCCGGCACCGTCAAGTACTTCCGCGACAAGTGGAGCCTGGCCCACCCGAGCTACATCATCCTGCCCGAGCCCCGCGGCCCCGAGATCGGTGGCGCGGCCCCGCGGCCCACCCGGGTGCGCGGCGCCGGCGCGCTCGCCGGCCTGGCCCGCAGTGCCCAGGGCGACGGCGGCATCGACATGTCGATCTTCGACCGGGCCCTCATCCCGATGTACCCCGCCACCCGCGACGTCGAGTCGTGGACCGTGATGCGCTGCGTGCGGCAGATCCTCGATCAGCTCGAGACCGTCGACGACCCGCTGCCCGAGTGGGTGCGTCGCGAGCACGGCCTGATCGGGCTGGACGAGGCGCTGCGCCGCATCCACCTGCCCGACGACCGGGACGACGTCACCGCCGCCCGGGAGCGCCTGCGGTTCGACGAGGCCGCGGCGGTGCAGCTCGTCCTCGCCCGGCGCCGCCACGACGTCGCGGTGCGCACGGCCCCGGCGTGCCCGCGCCGCAGCGGCGGTATCGCCGACGAGTTCGATCGCCGGCTGCCGTTCGAACTGACCGCCGGGCAGCTCGCCGTCGCCGACGAGATCGCGGCGGACCTCGCCGGATCGCACCCGATGAACCGGCTGCTGCAGGGCGAGGTCGGCTCGGGCAAGACGATCGTGGCGCTGCGGGCGATGCTGCAGGTCATCGACGCGGGACACCAGTGCGCGCTGCTCGCGCCGACCGAGGTGCTCGCCGCCCAGCATGCGCGCTCGCTGGCGAAGATGCTCGGCGACCTCGCCGCGGCGGGCGAACTCGCCGCCCACGAGCTGGCCACCAAGGTCACCCTCGTGACGGGATCGATGAGCGCGGCCCGCAAGCGGCAGGCCCTGCTCGACATCGTGAGCGGCGACTCCGGGCTCGTGATCGGTACCCACGCGCTGATCCAGCAGGGCGTCGAGTTCTACGACCTCGGCCTCGTCGTCGTCGACGAACAGCACCGGTTCGGCGTGGAGCAGCGCGACGTGCTGCGCAACCGCGGCCGCGACGGTGCCAGCCCGCACGTGCTGGTCATGACGGCGACACCCATCCCGCGCACCATCGCGATGACCGTCCTCGGTGACCTCGAGGTGTCCACATTGCGGGAACTGCCCCGCGGCCGGTCGCCCATCACCAGCCGGGTCGTGGCGGCGAAGGTGCATCCCAGCTGGGTGGCGCGTGCGTGGGAACGCATCGGCGAAGAGGTCGCGGCGGGCCGGCAGGCGTATGTGGTGTGCTCGCGCATCGGCGACGGCGACAGCGACGAGGACGCCGATCTGATCGACGTCGACGAGGCGGAGACGACCGGCGGGCGCGGGGGCAAGGGCAAGCCGCCTGAGACGAAGTCGGTGCTCCAGCAGTTCGAGGAGCTCGCGGGCGGACCGCTGGCCCACCTGAGGGTCGGGCTGCTGCACGGGCGACTGCCCGCGGACGAGAAGGACGCGGTGATGCGCGACCTCGCCGCCGGGGACATCGACGTGCTGGTGTGCACCACCGTCGTCGAAGTCGGCGTGGATGTGCCCAACGCGACGGTGATGGTGATCGTGGACGCCGACCGGTTCGGGGTCAGCCAGCTGCACCAGCTGCGCGGCCGGGTGGGCCGGGGCGGGCATCCTGGGCTGTGCCTGCTCGTGTCGGATTCAAAGCCCGGCGCGCCCGCCATGGCCCGCCTCGAGGCCGTCGCCGCGACCACCGACGGATTCGCGCTCGCCCAGCTGGACCTGCAGCAGCGCCGCGAGGGCGACGTGCTCGGTGTCGCCCAGTCGGGCACCACCTCGACTCTGCGGATGCTCTCGCTCGTCGACGACGTCGAGGTCATCGAGGCCGCGCAGGCCTTCGCCCGCGCCGTGACCGACCGCGATCCGCGGCTCGAGGAACACCCCGGACTGGCCCGGATGGTGTCGGCCGCGCTCGATACCGAACGGGTCGCGTACCTCGAGAAGTCGTGAGGTTACGTTCCGCGCACGCCGGGCGCGGCGCCGTCGTGAGGTGACGCCCGCCGCACCCGCGACGTTTCCGGCACGTTAAAGATCCCTCGACCTGCATCGTTTCAGTCGGACAAAGACGTGCATCCGTCCCACGATCTGGGATGCGGACGCCGAACGGAGTGTTACGTCGCGGTACCGTCGTCCAATGTTCTCCAAAGTGCTTGTCGCCAACCGAGGCGAGATCGCGATCCGCGCGTTCCGTGCCGCCTATGAACTGGGTGCCGGGACCGTCGCGGTGTTTCCGTACGAGGACCGCAATTCCCTGCACCGGCTCAAGGCCGACGAGGCCTACCAGATCGGGGAGCAGGGGCATCCGGTCCGTGCGTACCTGTCCGTGGCGGAGATCGTCGCCGCCGCGAAGAAGTCCGGCGCCGACGCGGTCTACCCCGGCTACGGTTTCCTGTCCGAAAACCCGGATCTGGCGGCGGCGTGCGCGGCGGAGGGCATCACCTTCATCGGTCCGTCGGCGCACGTGCTGGAGCTGACCGGAAACAAGGCGCGGGCGATCGCGGCGGCCAAGGCGGCGGGTCTGCCGGTGCTGGCGTCGTCGGAGCCGTCGGCCGATCTCGAGCAGCTGCTCGCGGCTGCCGAGTCCATGGAGTTCCCGATCTTCGTCAAGGCCGTCGCCGGCGGCGGCGGGCGCGGCATGCGGCGCGTGGCCGAGCGCGGCCAGCTGCGGGAGGCGATCGAGGCGGCGTCCCGGGAGGCGGACGCGGCGTTCGGCGATCCCACGGTGTTCCTCGAGCAGGCGGTGGTCGATCCCCGGCACATCGAGGTGCAGATCCTGGCCGACGGCCAGGGCAATGTGATGCACCTGTTCGAGCGGGACTGCTCGCTGCAGCGCCGGCACCAGAAGGTCATCGAGCTGGCCCCGGCACCGAACCTCGCCCCCGAGCTGCGCGAGCGGATCTGCGCGGACGCCGTCGCGTTCGCGAAGCAGATCGGTTACAGCTGCGCCGGCACCGTCGAGTTCCTCCTCGATTCCCGCGGCAACCACGTCTTCATCGAGATGAACCCGCGGATCCAGGTCGAGCACACGGTCACCGAGGAGATCACCGACGTCGACCTCGTGCAGGCGCAGATGCGCATCGCCTCCGGTGAGTCGCTGACCGACCTGGGCCTGTCGCAGGACAAGGTCGCGATCCGCGGGGCGGCGCTGCAGTGCCGCATCACCACCGAGGATCCGGCCAACGGCTTCCGGCCCGACACCGGCCGCATCAGCGCCTACCGCACGCCCGGCGGCGCCGGCATCCGTCTCGACGGCGGCACCTCCGTCGGTGCCGAGGTCTCCGCTCACTTCGATTCGATGCTGGTCAAGCTCACGGCCCGCGGCCGTGACCTGCCCACGGCCGTCGCCCGCGCCCGCCGCGCGGTCACCGAGTTCCGCATCCGCGGCGTGTCGACGAACATCCCCTTCCTGCAGGCCGTGCTCGACGACCCGGACTTCCGGGCCGGGAACGTCACCACGTCGTTCATCGAGGAGCGGCCGCAGCTGCTGACCGCCAAGACCTCCGCGGACCGCGGCACGAAGATCGTCGAGTACCTCGCCGACGTGACGGTGAACAAGCCGCACGGCGAGCGCCCGACGACGGTGTACCCGCACGACAAGCTGCCGAAGATCGACCTCGACGTCGCCCCGCCGGAGGGTTCGCGGCAGCGGCTGCTCGCCCTCGGCCCGGACGGCTTCGCGAAGGCGCTGCGCGAGCAGAAGGCCCTCGCCGTCACCGACACCACCTTCCGCGACGCGCACCAGTCGCTGCTCGCGACGCGCGTGCGCAGCAAGGACCTGCTTACCGTCGCCGGCCACGTCGCGCGGATGACCCCGCAGCTGCTGTCGATCGAGGCGTGGGGCGGCGCCACCTACGACGTCGCGCTGCGGTTCCTGCACGAGGACCCGTGGGAGCGTCTGGCGGCGCTGCGGGAGGCGATCCCGAACATCAACCTGCAGATGCTGCTGCGCGGACGCAACACGGTCGGCTACACCCCGTACCCGGAGATGGTCACCCGCGCGTTCGTGCGGGAGGCCACCGACACCGGCATCGACATCTTCCGCATCTTCGACGCGCTGAACAACGTCGACCAGATGCGGCCGGCGATCGACGCGGTCCGCGAGACCGGCACCGCCCTGGCCGAGGTCGCGATGTCCTACACCGGGGACCTGTCCGATCCCGGCGAGACGCTCTACACCCTCGACTACTACCTGCGCCTGGCGGAGCAGATCGTCGAGGCCGGCGCCCACGTGCTGGCGATCAAGGACATGGCCGGGCTGCTGCGCGCACCCGCGGCCGCCACCCTGGTCTCGGCGCTGCGCAGCAACTTCGACCTGCCGGTGCACGTGCACACGCACGACACCCCCGGCGGTCAGCTCGCGACGTACCTCGCGGCGTGGCAGGCCGGCGCCGACGCCGTCGACGGCGCCTCCGCCGCGCTGGCGGGCACCACCAGCCAGCCCGCGCTGTCGGCGATCGTCGCCGCGGCCGCGCACTCGGAGTACGACACCGGTCTGGACCTGCAGGCCGTGTGCGACCTCGAGCCGTACTGGGAGGCGCTGCGCAAGGTGTACGCGCCGTTCGAGTCGGGACTGCCCGCCCCCACGGGCCGCGTGTACACCCACGAGATCCCCGGCGGGCAGCTGTCGAACCTGCGGCAGCAGGCCATCGCACTGGGGCTGGGCGACCGGTTCGAGGAGGTCGAGGCCAAGTACGCCGCGGCCGACCGGATGCTCGGCCGGCTGGTCAAGGTCACCCCTTCGTCGAAGGTGGTCGGTGACCTCGCCCTGCACCTGGTGGGTTCCGGCGTCGGCAGCGACGAGTTCGCGGCCGACCCGGCCCGCTACGACATCCCGGACTCGGTGATCGGATTCCTGCGCGGCGAGCTCGGCACCCCGCCCGGCGGGTGGCCCGAGCCGTTCCGCTCCAAGGCCCTCGAGGGCCGCGGCGCTCCCAAGCCCGAGGTGCCGCTGACCTCCGAGGAGGAGAAGGCGCTCGACGACACCTCCAGCGAGCGGCGCACCACCTTGAACCGGCTGCTGTTCCCCGGCCCGACCCAGGCGTTCCTCGAGCACCGGGACCGCTACGGCGACACCTCGGAGCTGTCGGCCAACCAGTTCTTCTACGGTCTGCGCCGCGGTGAGGAACACCGGGTGCGCCTGGACAAGGGTGTCGAGCTGCTGATCGGGCTGGAGGCGATCTCCGAGCCGGACGAGCGCGGCTTCCGGACCGTGATGTGCATCCTCAACGGGCAGCTGCGCCCGGTGTCGGTGCGCGACAAGTCCGTCGCCAGCGAGGTTCCGGCCGCGGAGAAGGCCGACCGCAACAACCCCGGGCACGTCGCCGCGCCGTTCGCCGGCGCCGTGACCCTCCTCGTCGCCGAAGGCGACCGCGTCGCCGCCGGTGACACCGTCGCCACCATCGAGGCGATGAAGATGGAGGCCGCGATCACCGCTCCGCGTGGCGGCGTGGTCACCCGCGTCGCCCTCGCCGGCGTGTCCCAGGTGGAGGGCGGCGACCTGCTGGTCGTCGTGTCCACCGAGGAGAGCGCGGAGTGATCGGACGGTTCTCCGGGACGGTGCGATGACCCGGATCGTGGCCGGCCGGGCCGGGGGGCGGCGCCTGAAGGTGCCGCCCCGCGGGACCCGGCCCACCTCGGAGCGGGTCCGCGAGGCGCTGTTCAGTTCGCTCACGGCCCGGATGGAGCTCGACGGCGCGTCGGTACTGGACCTGTACGCCGGCTCCGGCGCGCTCGGGCTCGAGGCGCTGTCCCGGGGCGCCGCCCACGCCTTGCTCGTCGAGTCCGACGCGCAGGCCGCCGCCGTGATCCGCCGCAACATCACCGAACTCGGTCTGCCGGCGGTGCTGCGGGCTGCGCCGGTCGCCGCCGTGCTCGGCGGTGCCCCGGACCGGGTCTACGACCTCGTGGTCGCCGATCCGCCGTACGCGGTGACCGAGCAGGCGGTGTCCGCGATGCTCACCGCCCTCGTCGACGGGGGCTGGGTGGGGGAGGGGTCGGTGGTGGTGCTCGAACGCTCCTCCCGCTCGCCGGAGACGGCGTGGCCGCAGGCCCTCGAACCGGACCGCGTTCGCAAGTACGGCGAGACCCGGATCGAGATCGCTACCTGCTACGGTTCGGACTCATGAGCAGTGCGGTCTGCCCCGGTTCGTTCGATCCCGTGACCAACGGCCACCTCGACGTCATCTCTCGGACTGCCGTGCAGTTCGACGAAGTGACGGTGACCGTCGTGATCAACCCCAACAAGCAGGGAATGTTCTCGGTTCCCGAGCGCATCGAGATGCTCACCGAAGCCACCGCCCACCTGGGCAACGTGCGCGTCGACTCCTGGCAGGGCCTGCTGGTGGACTACGCACGTGCCCACGGCATCACGGCCATCGTCAAGGGCCTGCGCGGCGCCAACGACTTCGACTACGAGCTGCAGATGGCGCAGATGAACCACAAGCTCACCGGCGTCGACACCCTGTTCGTCGCGACCAACCCGGCCTTCAGCTACCTGTCGAGCTCTCTCGTCAAGGAGGTCGCCACCTACGGCGGCGACGTCGCCGACATGCTCCCGGCGACGGTGCACAAGCGGCTGCTCGCGCGGATCGCGGAGCGCACAGCGGCGAAGCGCTGATCCGGCACAGCGGCGAAGCGCTGATCCGGCACAGCGGCGAAGCGCTGATCCGGCACAGCGGCGAAGCGCTGATCCGGCACAGCGGCGAAGCGCTGATCCGGCACAGCGGCGAAGCGCTGATCCGGCTGATCCGGCACAGCGGCCAAGGCTGACCCCGCCTGTTCCATCGCCGACACACCGGGTCCGCGATGCGCGACTCCGGCGGCACCTGCGGCAGACTTGCATCCGGCGGCGGTCCACCGGCCGCGCCGGGACGACGATTGGGGTTGGGCGTGTACCGGGTATTCGAGGCACTCGACGAGCTGGTCGCGATCGTCGAGGAAGCACGCAGTGTCCCGATGACCGCGAGCTGCGTGGTCCCACGCGGCGACGTACTGGACCTGCTCGACGACGTCCGCGACGCGTTGCCGGCCGAACTGGACGACGCGCAGGACGTCCTGGATCATCGGGACAAGCTCATCGGCGACGCGCGGGCCCAGGCCGACAAGACCGTCGCGGACGCCGACGCGGAGGCCCGCGAGACCCTCGACAACGCCCGCGCCGACGCGGACCGCATGCTCGCCGACGCGAAGGCACAGGCGGACCGGATGGTGCAGGAGGCCCGCGCCCACGCCGACGATCTGCTGCGCGACGCCCAGGCCGAGGCCGACGACACGATCGCCGACGCCAAGGAGCAGTACGAGTCCGTGACGGCCCGTGCCCAGGCGGAGGCCGACCGCATGATCGAGGCGGGCAAGGCCTCGTACGAGCGGTCGGTCGCCGACGGCGAGGCCGAGCAGGCCCGTCTGGTGTCGCAGACGGAGGTCGTGCAGGCCGCCCACGCCGAATCGGCGCGGGTCATCGATGCCGCCCACGCCGAGTCGGATCGGCTGCGGTCGGAATGCGACGAGTACGTCGATTCCAAGCTCGCCGAGTTCGAAGACGTGCTCGGCACGACGTTGCGGTCGGTGGGTCGCGGCCGGCAGCAGTTGCGGACGGGCGCCGGTGTGCCCGACTACACGGAGGCCGAACGCCGGTCCGAGCGGCGCCGCTGACGCATCCGGCACCCCCACGCCGGGCGATTTCGCCGCGCCCGGGTCCGTCGCGTATCGTGGAGTGGTTGCCCAGTCGCCCCGTGGGGGCGACGCCCGTTACCTGGAAAGAGGAAGAAGCATTCCCGTGTCTGCCCGCCGTCACAGCTCCCAGCATCCCGACCGGGATTCGGGTCTCGTGCTGGACGTACTCTCGCTCGGACGCCGTCCGGGCTCCATGCGCACGGTCCACACGGTGGTACCTGCGCCGTTGCGGATCGGACTCGACGCGATCGCGATCGAGGAAGGCACGGATGTGGAACTCGATCTCCGGTTGGAAGCGGTGTCCGAGGGGGTCCTCGTCACCGGGACCGTGCGTGCCGATACAGTCGGCGAGTGCTCGCGCTGCCTCGAGCCCTTCGAGGACTCGGTGGAGCTGTACCTGACGGAGTTGTTCGCCTACCCGAACAGCGTCACGGAGCAGACCACCCACGAGGACGAGGTCTACCGCCTGGTGGACGACACGATCGACCTCGAGCCGGTCATCGTCGACACCGTCGGTCTGGAGCTTCCGCTGCGGCCGTTGTGTAGTGACGACTGCGCGGGACTGTGTCCCGAATGCGGCATTCGCCTGGCGATTGCGGAATCCGGGCACGGGCATGAGAGAATGGATCCTCGCTGGGCTGGGTTGGCAGCCGCTTTCGGCGCAGGCTCCGAAGAACCCAGCAGTGCATCCGACAGCAAGAACAACGAGGAGAAGTAGACGTGGCCGTCCCCAAGCGCAGAATGTCGCGTTCGAACACCCGGTCGCGGCGGAGCCAGTGGAACACCACTGCGCCGACGCTCGTCACCTGCCCGAACCGCGGCTGCGGCGAGAAGAAGCTGCCGCACGTGGCGTGCCCGTCGTGTGGCACCTACAACGGCCGTCAGGTGACCGCCGCCGTCTAGTTCTCGAATTCTGAGACATCGTGACGAGCGATTCGACCACCGCATCCGAGGGCGGCGAAGGGGAACACGCGTCCCTTCTCGCCGCCCTCGGTGTCGATGTGGATCGGGAGCTGCTGACGCTTGCGCTCACGCACCGCTCCTACGCGTACGAGAACGGCGGCCTGCCGACCAACGAGCGTCTCGAGTTCCTCGGCGACGCCGTCCTCGGCCTCACCGTCACCGAGAAGCTGTACCTGTCGCATCCGGACAAGTCCGAGGGTGAACTCGCGAAGATCCGGGCTTCGGTGGTGAACATGCACGCCCTCGCCGAGGTCGCGCGGTCCCTCGGTGACGGCGGCCTCGGCCCGCACCTGCTGCTCGGCAAAGGTGAGGAACTCACCGGTGGCCGCGACAAGCCCAGCATTCTCGCGGACGGCATGGAGTCGCTGCTCGGCGCCGTCCACCTGCAGCACGGTATCGACGTCGCACGCACCGTCGTGCTGCGCCTGTTCGCCGAACTCCTCGAGCGGGGTCCGCGCCTCGGCGCCGGTCTCGACTGGAAGACGAGCCTGC
The DNA here is from genome assembly GCF_053764755.1 of Rhodococcus sp. 2H158. Classification (NCBI taxonomy): domain Bacteria; kingdom Bacillati; phylum Actinomycetota; class Actinomycetes; order Mycobacteriales; family Nocardiaceae; genus Rhodococcus; species Rhodococcus sp. 2H158. The sequence continues at coordinate 110,088 of NZ_JBSNCE010000019.1, read as the reverse complement.
AGGAGCTGACCGCGGAGCGAGGCGTCGGCGTGCCGGCGTACGAGATCACCGCCACCGGCCCGGACCACGACAAGGAATTCACCGCGACCGTGATCGTCGCGGGCGACGCCCGCGGTGTCGGCGTGGGACGGACGAAGAAGGAAGCCGAGCAGAAGGCCGCCGCCGCGGCCTGGCAGAGCCTGTCCGACAGCGACGCCACCCCCACCGGCGCCGGCGCCGACCAGAACTGACCCGACGTGCCCGAACTGCCCGAGGTCGAGGTCGTCCGCCGCGGCCTGGACGCGCACGTCCGCGGCGCCACCATCGAGTCCGTCCAGGTGCTGCACCCGCGTGCGGTACGCCGTCACGAACCCGGCCCGCGGGATCTCGCGCTGCGGCTGACCGGGCAGACCGTGGCTGCGGTCCAGCGTCGCGGCAAATACCTGTGGCTCGTCTTGGGGCCCGCCGACGTCGCACTGGTCGTACATCTCGGGATGAGCGGGCAGATGCTGGTCCAGCCGCCGGCGGTGCCGGACGAGAAACACCTGCGCATCCGCGCCGTTCTCGACAACGGCGCCGACCTGCGGTTCGTGGACCAGCGCACCTTCGGGGGCTGGGCCCTCGCCCCGCTCGTCGAGGTCGACGGTGCCGTCCTGCCGGAGCCCGTCGCGCACATCGCCCGTGACCCCCTGGATCCGGCGTTCGACGCGGCCGCCGTGGTGAAGGTGCTGCGCGGCAAGCACACCGAGATCAAGCGCGTCCTCCTCGACCAGACCGTCGTGTCCGGCATCGGCAACATCTACGCCGACGAATCGCTGTGGCGGGCCGGCGTGCACGGCAACCGCGCGGCCGACCGGCTCGGGGGGCCGACCCTGCGGCGGCTGCTCGACGCGGCCCGCGACGTGATGGGCGAGGCGCTCGCCCAGGGCGGTACCTCGTTCGATGCCCTCTACGTCAACGTCAACGGCGAGTCCGGTTACTTCGACCGGTCGCTGAACGTCTACGGCCAGGAGAACCTGCCGTGCCCACGGTGCGGGACGCCGGTGCGGCGCGAGAAATTCATGAACCGTTCGTCGTTCAGCTGCCCCCGGTGCCAGCCGCCGCCACGGGGCGCGCGGCGAGCCTGACTTCGGCCGTCCTCCGCGTCCGTCGAAGCGGTGAATCCGCCCCGCGGTCCCTGCCGACCGTGCACAGTGGGAACGGCGGAGGAGGACGCACATGCGAACATCGAGGAGAGCCGTGCCGGCTGCCGCGGCGGCGCTGGTAGTGGCACTCGCGGTCGTCGGATGCGGCACAGACGACTCGTACCCCAGCGAGTCGGCGCAGACGACCACCGAGGCAGCCCGGGAAACGACCCGGCCGACCGGCACGGCCGAGTCCGAGCCCGGGCCGACGGGTACCGAGTCACAGGGCACCGAGACGACGGATGGAATCCCGGCCTATCAGCCGTCGACGCTCGTCAGCCGGGCGATCGGCTCGACCGTCCTGACGACGTCCGACCCGATCGAGCAGGTCAGCACCTTCTACCTCGACTTCGTGGACCGGGAGGGCTGGCAGACGATCTCCGAGAGCGTCACTCCCTACAGCACGAGTCTCACGATCAGGAAGCCGGGGGAGGGCGCCTCCATCTCGGTGTCCTCGGGCGGTGACGGGACGCTGGTCTCGATCAGCACCTATCCGTCACCCTGATCCGTCGCCCTGACGGGGCCGCCCGGCTGCCTCGGCTCGGATCCGGGCGCCGGGTGGGATACGGTGGAACCGGTGCGCCGGGAAGTCTGGTCGGCAGACGATGACTGCTGCCCGAAATCCGAGGACGATAGATGACGACACCCTTCTCCCGCCTGCCGTTGCTCTCCCGTGGATCGTGGGAGGAATCCAAGCGGGTGGCCGAGATTCTCCGCAAGGAGACCGTCGGTGGCGTCCTCCTGCTCATCGGCGCGCTTGCGGCCCTGGTCTGGGCCAACACCCCGTGGTCCGACGCCTATCACAGCCTTCGCGACACGACGGTGGGGCCGTCCGCGCTGCACCTGGACCTGTCGCTCGGGACATGGGCGGCCGACGGTCTGCTGGCCATCTTCTTCTTCGTCGTCGGCCTGGAACTCAAGCGTGAGTTCGTCGCCGGCGACCTGCGGGACCTGCGGCGCGCCGCCGTGCCGATCACCGCAGCGGTGGGGGGGATGGCGGTACCCGCGGCGGTGTTCGTCGCGGTGAACCTGCGCGGCGGAGCGGACGCGCTGACCGGATGGGCGGTGCCCACCGCCACCGACATCGCCTTCGCCGTGGCCATCCTGGCCGTCATCGGGACGCATCTCCCGGCGGCCCTGCGCACCTTCCTGCTCACGCTCGCCGTCGTCGACGACCTCCTCGCCGTCACCGTGATCGCGGTGTTCTACACCGACGATCTCGACCTGGCGTATCTCGGGCTCGCGATGCTCCCGCTGCTCGCGTTCGCTCTGGCGGTGCAGCGCGGCATCCGGGCCTGGTGGCTCCTGGTGCCGCTGGCGGTGCTCACGTGGTTCCTCGTCCACGAATCCGGTGTCCACGCCACCGTGGCCGGCGTCCTGCTCGGTTTCACCGTGCCCGTCGCCCGCAGGACGCGCACCGGCACGGAGGCCATGGCCGAGCAGTTCGAGCATCGGCTCCGGCCGCTGTCGGCCGGGGTGGCCGTGCCGATCTTCGCGTTCTTCGCCGCCGGCGTGACGATCGGTGGTCTCGACGGCCTGGGTGAGGCGCTGCGCGATCCGATCTCGGTCGGGGTCGTCGCGGGCCTCGTGCTCGGCAAGGTCGTCGGGATCTTCGGCGTCACCTACCTGATGGCCCGGTTCACCCGCGCCCACCTGGACGAGGGGCTGAGCTGGCTGGACGTGCTCGGCGTCGCGCTGCTCGGCGGCATCGGCTTCACCGTCTCCCTGCTGATCGGGGATCTCGCCTACGGTGCCGGCACCGTCGCGGCCGACCACGTCAAGGTCGCGGTCCTCGTCGGCTCCCTCACCGCGGCGCTCGCCGCCTCGGTGGTGCTCCGCTCCCGGAACCGCGCCTACCGCAGGATCGCGGAACTCGAATCCCTCGACGAGGATCAGGACGGCATCCCGGACGTCTACCAGCGCTGAACCCGGGCGCGGCCTGCACGATCCCGTTCTGCGCGGGAGGAATCTGCGCCGGTCGGCGATTCCCTGGGCGGAGTGATCTCCCCCACCTAGAATGGGTGGACGGACATCGCGGCCGCATCGTGTGGACTCCGCCCCGTCCACCGGCCGCCGCGGTATATGCGGGCGATCGGAGGTGGCCGTGCATCCCTCCGAACCAGGGCGGTTGCTGCCGCGCCGGGCGCATCGGGCGATCGTCGCCTTTCTGGTCCTCTTCGCTCTGCTCGTCGCCGGCCCTCGGCTGATCGCGGTGTACACCGATCGGCTGTGGTTCGGCGAGGTCGGCTACCAGGACGTGTGGGGCACCATCATCGTGACCCGGTTGGTGCTGTTCGCCGGGGTGACGCTGGTGGTGACCGGTCTGCTCTTCGGGGTGACGGCGTGGGCATACCGATCGCGACCGTTGTTCGCCGTCGGCCCGGACGATCCGATCGAGCGGTACCGGATCGTGGTGCTGAGGCGCCCGAAACTGTTCGCGATCGGTATCCCGTTGCTGCTGGGACTGTTCTTCGGCCTGAGCGCACAGAGTCAGTGGGCCAGAGTGCAGCTGTTCCTCCACGGCGGATCATTCGGTAGCGTCGACGCGGAGTTCGGGTACGACGTCGGGTTCTACGTCTTCGACCTGCCGTTCTACCGGCTCGTGCTGACGTGGTCGTTCCTCGCGCTGTTCCTGGCACTCGTGCTCTGCACGGCCACCCACTACCTTTTCGGTGGACTACGGCTGCCGTTCGCAACCGGCGCCGGGGACCGTCGTGGTGCCACCGGCGCGGCGGGTGCGACGACGCGCGCCGCCCGAATCCAGATCGCCGTGCTCGCCGGGAGTTTCGTCGCGCTCAAGGCGGTCGCGTACTGGTTCGACCGCTACCAGCTGCTGTGGAGCGGCCGGAAGGAACCGACGTTCACCGGGGCCGGATACACCGACATCAACGCGGTGCTGCCGGCGCGCCTGATCCTCGTGGCGATCGCCGTGCTCTGCGCGGCAGCGTTCTTCGCCTCGATACTGCTGGACGACCTGCGGGTGCCGTTGATGGCCACCGCGCTGTTGGTCCTGTCGTCGATCGTCGTCGGTGGGATCTTCCCGGCCCTCACGGAACAGTTCTCGGTGCGCCCGAACGCGGCCGATCGCGAGAGCCCGTACATCGAGCGCAACATCGCCGCGACCAGGCAGGCATACGGGATCGAGGCCGATCGCGTCGAGTACCGGGACTATCCCGGGGTCGGAACTCGGCCGCCACGCGAGATCCCGGCCGACATCACCACGATCGCCAACGCCCGGCTGCTGGACCCGAACGTGCTCTCCAGGACCTTCACCCAGCAACAGCAGCTGAAGAACTTCTACGGTTTCACTCCGCAACTGGACATCGACCGGTACACCATCGACGGGAAGGTCGGCGACTACATTGTCGCGGCCCGGGAACTGTCTCCGAAGAGCCTGAGCGGCAATCAGACCCAATGGATCAACCGGCACACCGTCTACACCCACGGCAACGGATTCGTGGCGGCGCCGGCGAACCGGGTCAACGCCGCCGTCCGGGACGCGGCCGCGGCCGGAAGCGGCAGCGACAGTGGATACCCCATTTACACGGTCAGCGACATCGCATCCCAGGGCTCCGGTCGGCAACTGATCCCGGTCGAGCAGCCGCGCATCTACTTCGGCGAGCTGATCGCCGCGTCGGACCCGGACTACGCGATTGTCGGCGGGTCCGCCGGTGCGGCGCCGCGCGAGTACGACACGGATACCTCGCAGTACACCTACTCCGGCAGCGGGGGAGTGCCGATCGGAAACTGGATCAACCGGCTGGCGTTCGCGGTCCGGTACGGCGAGCGCAACATCCTGTTCTCCGGCGCCATCGGAGCGGACTCGAAGATCATCTTCGATCGCGATCCGAAGACCCGCGTGGAACGGGTCGCGCCGTGGCTCCGCACCGACGGCAATCCGTACCCGGTGGTCGTGGACGGACGGATCGTCTGGATCGTCGACGGGTACACCACCCTGGCGCACTACCCGTACGCCCAGGCCGGTGTGCTGCCTGGGGCCGGCGTCAGCGAGACCGGCCGGCTGCTTCCGGGTCAGTCCGTCTCCTACATCAGGAACTCGGTCAAGGCCACCGTGGACGCCTACGACGGCACCGTCACCCTCTACCAGGTGGACACGAACGACCCGGTTCTCGAGGCGTGGATGGGGGCGTTTCCCGGCGCCGTACAACCGCCGGAGTCGATCACCCCGGAACTGCGCTCCCACTTCCGCTACCCGGAGGACCTCTTCGGTCTTCAACGGGACCGGCTCGCCAAGTACCACGTCGACGACCCGCGGGAGTTCTTCACCAACAACGCGTTCTGGTCCGTCCCCAGCGACCCGACCTCCGAGGCCGTGGGGTCGCAGCCGCCGTACTACGTGCTGGTCGGTGACCGGGAGGGCGCGGCACCGTCCTTCCGCCTCGCCAGTGCGATGGTCGGGTTCAACCGCGAGTTCCTCTCCGCCTACATCTCGGTGAACTCGGACCCGGACGGCTACGGCCGGATGGAGGTGCTGCAGCTGCCGACCGACACGCAGACCCAGGGGCCGCAGCAGACCCAGAATTCGATGATCTCCGACACCCGGGTGGCCTCCGAACGCACCCTGCTCGAGCGGTCGAACCGGATCCACTACGGCAATCTGCTGACGCTGCCGATCGCGGACGGCGGGGTTCTCTACGTCGAGCCTCTGTTCACCGAACGTCTCACCAACACCGCCGACGGTTCGACCTTCCCGCAACTGTCGCGGGTGCTGGTCAGCTACCGCGAGCCCAGCGCCGGTGGCGTCCGCGTCGGATACGCACCCACCCTCGCCGAGGCCCTCGACCAGGTCTTCGGTGCGGGGACGGGCCGAGCGGCGACCGCGCCCGGCGGTGATGCCGCGACCCCGCCACCCCCTGATCCTGCGGCGACCGCTCCGCCCCCCGAGGAGGGCGCCACGGTGCCGCCGCCCACCGCGCCGCCCGCAGAGCCGACCCCGGAGCAGCTCACCGCTGCGGTCCTCGAACTGAACAGCGCCCTGGCGGATCTGCGCGACGCCCAGCGCACCGGCGATTTCACGTCGTACGGCGCCGCACTCGACCGGCTCCAACGTGCCATCGATGACTTCCTGGCCGCAGGGGGCAGCCTCAACTGAGGTGTAGCTATCCGACGCTTCTAACGTGTCAAGCGGCCGCGGTGCGCCGTGAGTCGTCCGTGCGGTCGCTTCGTCGTAGATGGTGTGATGAGGTAGATGGTGTGGTGAGCAGGACAACCGTGGAGAATGCCGACGAGGCGGTTCGCCAAAGCACGATGTGGTGGGTGGCGCCGCCGGCACGGTGCCGGTCGTAATAGGCGCGGGCGCCCGGCAGAGGCCTTCAGTGCAGCGAAGGCCTGCTGATAGAGCGCACCAGCCAACCGTCGGTTCCGGGCGAGCACGACCCGTTTGATGCCGGAGACTCGGGTCACCGGCGCCATGGCTGTCGGCCGGCTCTGCGGAGCAGGGCTCTCGACTCGCGTGACGGTGAATGCGAGCCCCTGCTCCGGGCTGGGTGCGACGGACAGCACGGCGTGGGCGTCACGTCCGGCCAGGTCGTAGAAAGCAGCCACCGAGTACTCGCGCAGCATCGACCGGGTCATGGCCGTGTTGCGCCCCCGGGTCCAGATCGTCCCCCTCGGCGCCCCTCGGACTCGGACTATTGGCCAATCCGATGAGCACGAGACAAGTCCGAAACCACCCAGTTCGTGTTCCACCAAACGCCCCGGTTCCGGAATCGATCAGCGGACCGCCCATCCGGGATCGTTGCACGTCAGCGTTCCGGTCCGCGCCCGACTTCCAGGACCCTGGGAAAGGAGGGAGGGATCACCGTGCGATACGACGACTGGGGCGCCCGGTCGCCGCAGTGGGCGGGGTTGCGCAGCGTGTCGACGAGCGTGTGCGGCGTGCCCGTGCACTATGTCCGAGCGGAGCCCGCGTCGACCGCGCCTCCCGACGCGCCAGTTCACCTGCTGGTGCCCCCGATGACCGGTAGCGCGAGCATGTGGCTCGATCTCGTTCCTCCCCTGCGCCAGCTCGGGCCGGTGATTTCCGTCGACCTCCCGGGGACGATTGTCGGCCACACCGGTGATCCGTATCGGCATGGGCCACGCGCGGACCTGGACGCTCGCTTCGTGGCGGCCTTCGTCCGGCAGCTCCGCCTCGAGAGTCAGGTGCTGCTGCACGGCTGGTCGACGGGTGGCCCGGTGGCGGCGCTGGCCGCCACGATGATGCCGGAGAAGACTCGGGGAGTCGTCTTGGTGGCCCCGGCGCTGCCGTGGCGCCGGACGTCACCAGCTGAGGCGTTCGGGTGGCAGACGCTGGGACGTCTCGTCGTCGCAGCCGGCCCGCCCACGACACGCCTGGTGCTGCGACTGGCGGGCCGGCGCATACTGGACGCCAAGCGAACCGCGATCGAAGACGCGGGCTCCATCTCCGGTGGCCGGACCGACCCCCTCGGTGGAAACCCGGGCCGTGTCTCACGAGCGCAGGTCGACCTGTGGCTCGATGGCCTCGAGGCGGCCCGCGAGCACCCGGAACGGCTCGCGGGCACGGCCACGGCGTTCGCGTCGATCGTCAAAGCCATGTTCATCACGCAGAAGCTGACGAACGAGGCTCTCGATTCCGTGCAGATGCCCGTACTTGTGCTGTGGGGAAGGGACGATCACCTTGTCGACCCCACGTCGCTCATGCAGCACGCCCGACGGCCGGGCTGGACACCCCGCCCCATCGAGGACGTCGGCCACCTGCTTCCCGTCGAGGCGCCCGACCTCTACGCGCAGGCAGTCTGCCAATGGCTCTCCGACAGTTTCGAGATTCCCGGATTCGGGCGTCCTACGTAGATGGGTGTCTTCCCGACCCAGCAGTAGGGCACCGCGGAGACCAGTTCCTCACGGCTCGGGGATCGGCTTACGCGATAGCGGCCGGGCTGAGGATTCCGACAAGGTCGTGAGAATCAGGCACTGACACGACGTTGAGAACCCGCAGCTCGGAAGCACCAATAAGTGACACCGAGCAGTGGAATCTACATGAGGGCCCTGCCGTCATCCGGCCCGCGGCCCGCGCGTCGTTCGGCCGGAGCCGCGCCCCACAGCCGCCCTCCGCCCTCCGTCAGGCGGCCGCCCGACACGGTGGTCGCCGGGTACACCCGTTCGGCGAGGTCCGTCTTGCCCCGATGCAGGCGATGCACGTCCTCGACGGCGCACCCGCCGCCGCGCAGCGGCGCTCCGGGTGGTCACCGGAACGCGCAAGGTGCCGGTGAGATCCGGCCGCGATGAGCGACCCGTGCTTGTCAACCGTCCGGCTGCTCGTGGTCGGTGATACCGACAAGCCGGTCCAGTGTGTCGGTCGTGGTGGTGGCCGCCAGCGCGAACGGGTCGAGAACAAGGTCGGCGCCGGCGGTGAGGAGCCGTTCGGAGTCGTGGCTGCCGTGGGCGGTGACGGCGACCTTGCCGTGGAACCCGTGGTGACGCAGTCCGTGCAACAGCGCCAGAGTCGTGTCCGGGACAGGGATCGTGCTGATCACGTACCGCACCGTCGACAGTGGGAGGGTTTCGAGGAAGTGGGCGTCCTCGGCACTGCCGTAGACGGCCGTGATGCCGGGGCGACGGTTCGTCGACACGCGGTGCGGGTCGAAGTCCACCGCGAGCACGCGGTGACCGGTCTCGCTCAGCCGGTCGGCGAGGTGCCCACCGAAGCGGCCCAGACCGTAGATGATGCCGTCGACGTCGGCGTCGGGCCCGCCGAGGTCGACACGGCGGACGTCGGAACGCTCGAAGACGCGCAGGCCGCCCTTGATGCGCTCGTAGATCCGGTGCGAATACAGGATCAGGTAGGTGGACCCGCCGATCGTGACCACGCCGACGACGGTGATCAGGCTGACCGTTGCGTTGGTGATGTGCCCCAGGCTCAGCCCGAGCGCCGCCAGGATCAGGGAGAACTCGGAGATCTGCGCCACCGTGAGGCCGGCGAGGAAGCCCACCCGGACCGGATACCGCATGAAGGCCATGATCGCCACGACGATCAACGGGTTGCCCACCAGCACGAAGACCGAGAACACGATTGCCGGCACGATCTGTTGCCCGGCGTCCGTGAAGTCGAGCCGGGCGCCCAGATCGAGGAAGAAGAACAGCAGCAGGAAGTCCCGCAGGCTCACCATGCGGGCACCGAGGGCGTCGCGGTACGGCGTGCTCGCCAGCGACACACCGGCGAGGAAAGCGCCCACCTCCGAACTGAATCCCAGCCACTCGCTGAAGGCAGCTACCGAGACCGCGTAGGCGACACCGAAGAGCACCAGTAGTTCCTGGGAACGCGCGACGTGGCCGAGCAGCCACGGCAGGACATAGCGCATCAGCACGACGATGCCGGCGAGCAACCCGAGGCCCTTGACGAGCACGAGTGCAACCCCGACGGTCACGTGGCCGTCCGTCGGCTGCCCGAAGGCGGTGAGCGCGATCATCACCAGCACGACCACAATGTCCTGAACGATGAGGAAACCCACGGCGATGCGGCCGTGCAGCTGCTCGAGTTCGCGCTTGTCCGACAGCAGTTTGACGATGATGATCGTCGACGAGAAGGTGAGTGCGACGGCTACGTACATCGCCGATACCGAATCCATGCCGAGCGCCAGTGCGATGAGGTAACCGACCACCGACGTGAACAGGACCTGCCCGAGTCCGGTGGCGAGCGCGACGGGACCGGTGGTGCGAACGAGGTGCAGGTCGAGCTTGAGTCCCACCAGGAACAGCAGGATCGCGATTCCCATCCGGGCCAGCAGCTCGACGGTACTGTCCGCGACGACCCACCCCGTGCCGGTCGGACCTACGAGGATGCCGACGCCGATGAACGCGACGATCATCGGCTGCCGCAGCCGGGTCGCGAGCAAACCTGCCAGCGCAGCGAGGGCGAGAATCGCGGCGAGGAGCGGGAAGGAGTGCAATTCCACGGGGGTCACCTACTCACTATTCGTCCGGTGCGGCGAGGGACCCGGCCGCCGGCGAGGTCCCTCGTGTGGCCCGGGCGCGCAGGAACTTGTCGACGGCGACGACGAGCACCGCGAACGTGGCGAGGCCGACGATGCGCAACCATGCGCCGGCGTCGATCGGAGCGGTCTGGAAGAGGGTGTTCATGGCGGGCACGTAGGTGATGGCCAGCTGCGCGACCGTCTGGACGAGCACCCCGACGAGGATCCACCGGTTGCCGAAGAACCCGATCCGCCACACCGACGCCGTGAGCGAGCGGCAGCTGAAGAGGTAGAACAACTCCACCGCGACAACGAGATTGACGGCCGAGGTTCGTGCCTCGGCGAGGTCGGCACCGATACCGAGCTCCCACTCGAACAGCCACCACGCGCCGCCCACGATGAGGCCGGACACCAGCAGGATCCGGGTGACGAGCGCGCCGGTCAGCAGCGGCCGCGTGGGATCCCGTGGGGGCCGGGTCATCGTGTCGGGTTCCTTCGGCTCGAACGCCAGCATGAGACCCAGTGCGACGGCGGTGGTCATGTTGATCCACAGGATCTGGGTGGGCAGGATCGGCAGGGTCGTCCCGAAGACGATGGCGGCGAGGATGACCAGGCCCTGACCGAGGCTGGTGGGAAGCACCCACACGATGAACTTCGTGAGGTTGTCGAAGACGCCGCGGCCCTCCTCCACGGCGGCCTCGATGGTGGCGAAGTCGTCGTCGGTGAGCACCATGTCGGCGGCCTCCTTGGCCACTTCCGTTCCGCCGTGGCCCATGGCCACCCCGATGTCGGCCTGCCGCAGGGCGGGAGCGTCGTTGACGCCGTCGCCCGTCATGGCGACGACGTGGCCACGTTCCTGCAGGGCCCCGACCAACCGGAGCTTCTGTTCGGGGGAGACCCGTGCGAACACCCGGGCTCGGTCGACCGCGTCCGCGAGTTCCTCGGCCGGGATCACGTCGAGATCCTGCCCGGTGAGCACGAGTCCGTCGTCGGCCTCGCCGATCAACCCGAGCTGCCGGGCGATCGCCGCTGCGGTGGCCGCATGGTCGCCGGTGATCATCTTGACCGCGATGCCGGCGACGTGGCACGCACGTACGGCGTCCACGGCGGCCTGCCGGGGCGGATCGAGCATCGCGTGCAGGCCGGCGAACACCATCTCGCCGGAGACCACCGACAGGTCGAACTCCGCCTTCTCATCAATCGTGCGGACGGCCGTAGCCAGCACACGCAGCCCTTGCCGCGCCAGGTCCTCGGCGGCCCGGTGGACCGAGTCCCGGTCCAGGGGAAGGAGGCTGCCGTCGGAACCCATGCCGTAGCGGCAACGTTCGAGGATCCGCTCGACGGCACCCTTGGCAAGCACGACCCGCTCACCCGTGCGGGGCTCGACGTGCAGCGTCGCCATGAACTGGCGTTCGGAACTGAAGGGGATGGTGCCCATGCGGGGATGCCCGGCGCGGACGTCCTCGGGTGCTAGGCCGGCCTTGCCCGCGACGACGAGCATCGCGGCCTCGGTGGGATCACCGACGACGGACCACCGCCCCTCCCGCCGGTCGAGGTGTGCGTCGTTGCATCCGGCACCCGCCACGATCGTCCACCGCAGGGCCTCGTCCGAATCGGGCGCGGCCACGGCGCCGGCGGAATCGTGGACCACGCCCTCGGACGCGTATCCCGAACCGGTCACGGAATACAGGGAGTGCACCGTCCACAGGTGGCGCACCGTCATCTGGTTCGCGGTGAGTGTTCCGGTCTTGTCCGAACAGATGACGGTCGTGCTGCCGAGCGTCTCGACGGCGGGCAGCCGGCGGATCACCGCCCGGCGCCGGGCCATCCGGGCCACACCGATGGCCATCGTGATGGTGACGACCGCGGGAAGCCCTTCCGGGATCGCGCCGACCGCAAGCGCCACCGCGGCGGTGAACGTTTCCGGCGCGTCCTGACCGCGGACGAGACCGATCGCGAAGGTCGCCGCCGCCAGCACGACGATCGCCACGGTCAGAACCCTGCTGAACGAGGCCAGTTTGGCGGTGAGCGGCGTGGCCAGCACGTCCGCGGCCCCGACGAGGCGATGGATCTCCCCGAGTTCGGTCCGGTCGCCGGTCGCAACGGTGACCCCGGCGCCCGCCCCGGCCGTCACCAACGTGCCCGAGTGCACCATGTTGCGGCGATCCGCCACCGGCGTGGCAGGCGGCAGTACCACCTCGTCCTTGGCGACCGGAACAGACTCCCCGGTCAGTGCGGACTCGTCGATCTGCAGTTCGGCGACGCGGATCAGGCGCAGGTCCGCGGGAACCTTGTCGCCGGCCTCGAGGACGACGAGATCGCCGGGTACGAGGTCGTCCGACGGCAGGGTCTGCTGGCGGCCGCCACGGATCACGCGCGTCTGTGTGCGCACCATGGACCGGAGTGCGTCGAGCGCCGCTTCGGCCTTGGACTCCTGGACGAAGCCGACGGTGGCGTTGACCAGTACGACCGCGAGGATGACGGCCGAGTCGACGTATTCGTCCAGCCACAGCGTGATCGCCGCTGCGGACAGCAGCACATAGATGAGGGGATTGTGGAACTGGCGCAGAATCCGCCGCAGCAACCCGTGGCCCGAGGCCGCCAGCAGCACGTTGGGCCCGAATCGTTCCAGCCTGCGGGTGGCCTCGTCCACGTCGAGGCCGCGATGCGGATCGGTCTCGTGCAGGAGTACGACCTCGTGGACCGACAGGTCGTGGTGCGTATTGACGAGCGACGGATCGACGGGCAGGACCATGATGCGACCTCCGGCATCGGTTGCGGGCGCGACGGGAGCAGGAACGGGATCAGTCCGGCACGCGCCGGATGCAGAGCAGTCGGTCGTCGGCTCCGATGGTGGCGGCCTCCGGCGATCCGACGTGCAGCCGCCGGCCGTCACGGACGATCCCGAGCACGATGTCGGTCAGGTGGCGGGGGGATTCGCCGATCTCGGCGGCCTCGGCCGCCCGTTCGGTGATGGCGAACCCGGCCTCTGGGGTGAGCAGGTCTTCGACCATCTGCACCACGCCGGGTGTGGCCGTCGCGACGCCCAGCAGCCGGCCGGCGGTTTCGGAGGAGACGACCACGGTGTCGGCCCCGGACCGGCGGAGGACGTGGGTGTTCTCGGACTCGCGGACGGCGGCGACGATCCTTGCAGCGGGCGCGAGTTCGCGGGCGGTGAGGGTGACGAGCACTGCGGTGTCGTCGCGATTGGCGGCGACGACGATAGAGGTGCAGTGCGGAACCCCGGCCAGGCGCAGCACGTCCGATCTCGTGGCCGAGCCCTGCACCGTAACCAGACCCTGTCCGGCGGCGACCTCGAGCATCAGCGGGTCGGTGTCGACGACCACGATCTCGGACGGCGGGAGGCCGTCCCCGAGCATCGCGTCCACTGCGGCACGGCCCTTGGTGCCGTAACCCACGACGACCGTGTGGTTGCGCGCCCGGCGTCGCCACTGCTGGATACGGAACGCCTGCCGCGAGCTCTCGGTCAGAGCCGAGAGCGTGGTGCCGACCAGGACGATGAGGAAGAAGATCCGTAGCGGAGTGATGATCAGGATGTTGACCAGGCGAGCCTGTTCGGTGATCGGAGCGATGTCGCCGTAGCCGGTGGTCGACAGCGACACCGTCGCGTAGTAGATGCAGTCCAGCAGGGACAGCTCGTCGTCCTGGCTGTCGGTGTAGCCGTCGCGGTCCAGGTAGACGACGAGCACCACCAGGGCCAGGGCGATCAGGGCGTAGCCGATCCGGCGGACGATGGCCCGGCCGGGACTGGTCTGCAACTGCGGGACCCGCAGGACGCCCACCAGCGCGAAGCCCGGGCGTTCGGTGAGCACGTCGGCGCCCGTCAATCGAGCACGCCACCTAGCCGGCATCGTGAAACCTGTGCATGCGTGGCCGCGCGGTGTTCGATGTGCTCATCCGCCGAGTCCCCGGCCCGGAACCCCGACCTGCGAACGTCCCCTGGTCCACGGTGCCTCCCTGGTCGTGAAATGCGAACGTCACTCGCCGACCAGACTTCCCGGCACTCCGGGCATCACCCTATCGTGCGGGTGGTCCGGATCGAAGGGACTTCGGTCCCTTCGGGAGTCCTAGTGCACGAGGGTGAGCCGCCGCCACGACCACAGCGTCAGGCCCGACGAGACGGCAGGAACGACGAGGGCGAGCGCGAGTTGCGGACCGGTGACGGAACCGGCCTGCGGTCCCGCCGCCCACAGGCCCGGAGCCGAGAACGGGAACCAGCCGCCCGCTCCCGCCATGACCGCCATCTGGGCGACGACCACCACGGCGATGATCGTCCCGACCGCGGGCAGGTATCCCCGGGCCACGGTGGCAACCCAGGCGCAGGGGAATGCGAGCCCTGCGGTGAGCAGGGCGACGGCGAGGAATCTGCCCACGAGCGCAGGCGTCCCCGGGGCGAGGGGATCGTCGTCGACGAGCGTTCCCGCCACCACTACCAGTGCCGCGCCCAGTGCGAGGCTGGTGGCGACCGCCCACGACAGCAGGATCAGCAGCTTTGCGGCGGCAACGGCCGGGCGGGAGACCGGCGCGGCCCACAGACCGCTGATCGTTCCGTCGGTGAACTCGCGGCCGAAGACCCAGCCGATGACCACACCGAATCCGAGAAGTCCCCCCACCGAGACGATGGTGTCGGCTGCGGCGAACAGGCCCGCTCGGCCGCCGTCGCCGACGATGGTCTGCGCCTTACCCGCCATCACCGCGTTGGCGCCGCGCACGGACTGCAGGGTCAGCACGCACATGGCCACCACCCCCGTCGTGAGAAAGGCGGTGGTGACCCATACGGGGCGCGCCCGCCGGAACTTGGCCCACTCGACCGCCAGCGCGGCCCGGATCTGCTCGGATGTGGTCATCGTCGCGCCTCGCTGTCGCGGTACACCAGGTCGAAGAACTGCCGCTCGAGATCGATTCCGTCCGGATCGAGGGAGCCGACGACGCGTCCCTCGTTGACGGCTGTGATGCGGTCGGCCACGCGGGCGACCTCGTCGAGATGGTGGCTGGACACCAGCGTCGCCGCGCCGCGCTCCCGGCTGCGCTGCAGCAGGGTGCGCAGCAGCATGATCCCGGCCGGATCGAGCGCATTGGTCGGCTCGTCCAGGATCAGCACATCCGGGTCCGCGATCAGCGCCGCGGCCAGACCCAGCCGCTGCCGGTTGCCGAGGGAGAGCTTCCGTGCGCTGGTCCGCGCCCACCGGGACAGGACCAGTTCCTCGAGCCACCGGTCGGCCGCGGCCGTGGCGCCCGCCGCGGACAGGCCGGCGAGGCGGCCCGCGATGCGCAGGTTCTGCGCGACGGTCAGTTCGGGATAGGCCAGCGGTGTTTCGACAAGGTGCCCGACTCCCGTCCAGTGCCGCGCCGGCATGGTCGACGGCGGCAGGCCCCGGACGCGCACGATTCCGTCGTCGGGCTCGATCATGCCGAGGAACAGACGCATCAACGTCGTCTTCCCCGCCCCGTTGAGGCCCACGAACGCGTGCACCTCGCCCGCCCGCACCTCGGTGGTGACGTCCTCGAGTACCGGCGCGGAGCCGTAGCGTTTGCTCACGTTCCGGCACTCGAGCACGACCTCGCCGACCTCGGTCATGGCACCTCCCGTGGCTGCCGTGAGGGACTGGCCTCCGGTGCGAGCTGGTGCAGGGCCGACGCAATCCGGTTGCCGAGAGCCTCGTCGCCGGTCTCTGCCCAGTCCGTCAGCGCCGCCATGAGTGCGCCCATGCAGGCCCCGGCCGCCACTGCGGCCTCGAGTCGTCGTGTCCCCGGTTCGGCGAGCGCGGCCGCGACGGCCTCCTGGGTGCGCAGCGTGTTCTCCCACATCCGCGCGCGCAGCCGCGGATGCGCCGCGACGATCCGCAGGCGAGTGCGCACGTCCCCGAGGTCCGTCTCGGGAATCAGCGCCCAGGCGTCGAGGATCCCCCGGCACGCCCGTTCCAGCGGGCTCCGGTCCGCCGGCTGCGCGGCCACGGCCTCCGCAATGACAGGGTCGTAGGGATCATCAAGCAGGACAGCGTCTTTGGAGGGAAAATAGCGGAAGAACGTCATGTGCGACACCCCGGCGGCGGAGGCGATCCGGTCGACGGTGACGGCGTCGTAGCCGTCCTCGGTGAACAGCCGCACCGCCGTCGCCTGGATGCGCTGCCGGGTCCGCTCGGACTTGGACACCCCGTAATGTTAGCCACTAACAGTACGGGCGATCAAGGGGTGTGCCGCCGCTGCCCGGGCCACCCGGCGGGTTCTCACGCACTCACGACGTCGCGCTTCCGGAACGCGGCCAGCCCTGCCGCCGTGACGAGCGCGGCGAGAACGACGAGAGCGACGAAGGAACCCGCGGCGAACGGTTCGAGCGGCATCTGCCGGACATGGTTCAGCGGGGAGAGGACGCCGGCGCTGTCGGGCAGATCGAGGATCGGTCCGAAACTGCCCACCAGGTAGCCGTAGACGACCAGTACCCAGACCAGATCGAAGGCGCGGGGGGCGAGACCGAACAGCGCCGCTCCGATCGCCGCGATGCCGAGCACGGCGGGAAGGTAACCGAGATGCGCCCATACCGATGCGGGCACCCGAGTCGGCTCCCCGGTGGACGCCGCGGCCCCGAGCCCGGTCCCAAGGCCGGCGAGGGCGAGGAGCGCCACCACGCCCAGGGCGGTCACGGACAGCCCCGCTGCCATCCATCCGGCACGGCTCGTAGCGGTCGCCAAAACGGGTTCGATCCGGCCCGACTGCTCCTCGCCCCGCAAGCGGCGGACGGACAGGATCGCGAAGCAGGAGGCGAGGAAGGCCATCGTGTATCCGGTCAGGCCCAGGAAGCCGTCGACGAGATTCGCGGCCGAACCACCCATGAGCACAAGAATGTCCTCGGGCAGGTTCGCAAAGCTCTCGGCGATCGAGCCGGTCAGGGAGCCGTAGAACAACCCCATCAGCGCCAGGCCCGCGCCCCACCCGGCGATGCTGCCGCGCTGCAGCCGTAGCGCCAGGGCGAACGGGTTCGCCAGCGCCGGCGCCGCCTCGGCCCGGCCCGGCCGCGGCGGCACCAGTCCGGCGCCGAGGTCGCGACGGTCCACGACGCGGTACGCGGCCGCCGCGGCGACCGCCGCGAACCCGAACGACAGGGCCAGCGGGCCCCATCGCGGATCGACGAATGCTCGCGTCTGCTGCGACCAGGCGATGGGGGACAGCCAGGACACCGCGCTGCCGTGCCGCTCCAGGACGTCGCCGACGCCCCGCACGACGAAGGCCGTTCCCAGCGCCGCTGCGGCCAGTCCTGTGGCGGTGCGCCCGTGTTCGCACACCTGGCACACCAGGGCGGTGAGCGCGGCGAAGAACAGCCCCAGCGCCGCGAACCCGGCGGCGAACAGCACCGCCCCGCCGGCGTCCACCCCGGCGGCCGTCATTGCCGCGCCGCCCGCCACGACGAGGGCGGCGTTCGCGACGACTGCGGTCGCCAGGGCCGCGGTCAGCGGGGCGCGCCGCCCCACCGCGCCCGCCAGGACGAGTTCGGTGCGACCGTTCTCCTCCTCGCCCCGCGTGTGCCGGACGACGAGGAGAATGTTCATGAACGCGGCGGCGACCAGCAGGTACAGCCCGTACTGGTTCGCGACGAACGCCTCGAGCGTGGGGTCGTCCATGCCGTAGCCGGGACCCGACATCATCACCCCTGCCGGGTTGTCGGCGAAACCGGCCACGCTGCGGAGGTCCTCGGCGGCCGGGTACGCCAGCTGCAGGGCCGCGACGAAGTACGCCGCCAGGGCCGAGATGCCGATCACCCACAGCGGCAGCTTGATCCGGTCCCGGCGCAGGTCGAAGCGGACCAGGGACGCGGTCCCGGCGAAGGTGTTCATCGCCCGCCGCCCACGCCGGCGACCTGTCGATCGCTGCCGTAGTGGCGCAGGAACAGCTCCTCGAGCGACGGCGGTGCGCTCTCGAGGCTGCGGACGCCGTACTCCGCGAGCCGGCGGACCACCTCGTCGAGGTGGCCGTTGTCGACCTCGAACACGGTGTGCCCGTGCTCGTTTCGCAGCGCGTGCACGCCCTCGGCCTGCGCCAGGCCGGACGCGTCGAGGTCGGTGCGGACCGTGATCGTCGACCGGGTGAGATGCCGCAGCTGGGCCAGTGACCCGGATTCCACGGTACGGCCGTCCCGGATGATGGTCACGGTGTCGCAGAGCTTTTCCACCTCGGCGAGGATGTGACTCGACAGCAACACCGACGAGCCACGCCGCTTCGCTTCGGCAACACAGTCCTGAAACACCCGTTCCATCAACGGGTCGAGGCCGGACGTCGGTTCGTCGAGGACGAGGAGATCCACGTCCGACGCGAGTGCGGAGATCAGCGCCACCTTCTGGCGGTTGCCCTTGGAATAGGCGCGGCACTTCTTGCGAGGGTCGAGTTCGAAGCGTTCGACCAGCTCGGTGCGACGTGCACGGTCGGCCCCTCCCCGCAGGCGGCACAGGAGGTCGATGGCCTCGCCGCCGGTGAGCGACGGCCACAGGTTGACGTCGCCCGGGACGTACGCGAGGTGCCGGTGCACTTCGACGGCGTCGCGCCACGGATCGAACCCGAGCACGGATGCGGAGCCGCCGTCGGCGCGCAGAAGCCCGAGCAGGATCCGGATGGTCGTGGACTTGCCGGCACCGTTGGGGCCGAGGAAGCCGGCCACTTCACCGCGGCCGACCTGCAGGCTGAGACCGTCCAGCGCGGTCGTGGCGCCGAACGTCTTGGTGAGGTCGTGGACCTCGACGATCGTGTTCATGACTGTGTCCTGGGTAGGCGGATTCCGGATCAGGAAGGGGGAGCGGTGGATTCGCCGCCCCCGGCGCCCGCCGGCGGGTCCGGGACGTACATCAGGTAGTCGTCGAGCAGCTTGCGGCTGGTGAGCAGACCCTCGGAATACAGTTCGAGGGCCGGTGCGGTGACGGTGTCGGTCAGGTGCCGGAAGAACCCGGTGAAGTCCCCACCCCGCAGGAGTTCCGGGTGCAGGGACATCTGCAGCAGCATCGACCCCACGCTCATGCCGGTGAGCAGGCGGGCCCGGGCGCGGCTGTCCCGGGACGGCCGGATCAGCCCGTTGTGTTCGCCCTCTGCGAGGTAGTCGACCACGTCGTCGACCAGGTGATCGAAGAACTCCGCCGCGCTTTCGCCGCCGGCCTGGAAGGTGCGGGCGACGTAGACGGCGAGCGGAGCGTACTGCTCGGCCCGGCCGAGTTGCGCCAGCCACGGACCGGAGTCGCCGGTGGCGAGGGTCGTCCGCTTGGAATCGCGGATCTGTCCCAGGACCCACTCGTCGCACGCACGTCGCAGGTCCTTCTTGGACCCGAAATGGTGCACGATCAGCGCCCCGCTCACCCCCGCGTCCGCGGCGATGGTCCGCAGGCTCGCGTCGAAGCCGTCGCGAGCGAAACGGAGGATCGCGGCCTCCCGGATGCGCGCGGCGGACGTGAGGTCCCGGCGATCGGCTGCCGAGAGACGACCCGGCGTTGAACTCATGATCAGCATATTAACCGCGTGTTCAATCCTCGGCAAGAGCCGGGAGGACCCCCCACCCGATGCGCCTACGGCGGACCCTTCACACGGGCGTTGTCGAGCATGCGCATCACCCTCGTCGCGCTCACCCCGTGCACGAGGACGGACAGGACGACGGTGAAGGCGACGGCGGCCCACAGCTCCTGCTCCTGCGCGATGTCGAGCTCCGCCGCCGCGTACGCGAGGTAGTAGACGGAGCCGATCCCGCGCACGCCGAAGAAGGCCGTGACGCGGCGTTCGCGGACATCCATCTCGTCACAGCCCAGGAGCGAGAGCCAGCCGACCACCGGCCGGATCACGAGGACCAGGGCGGCGCCGACGAGAACCGAACCCCACGACAACTCGGCGAGCAGACCGGTGGTGAGGCCCGCCCCCAGCAGGAGCAGGACCGCGAGCGTAAGGACGTGCTCGAGCTGCTCGATCAGGCTGTGCATCTCGGCGTGGTACTCGTGTGCGCGTTCGATGCGCCGCATGGCCACGGCACACACGAAGACGGCCAGGAAGCCGTAGCCGCCGACCAGTTCGGCGATTCCGTACACCGCGAACGTGGCGGCGAGCGCGACGATCGGTTCGCCTCGGTCGGCCAGCCGGACGTGCTCGACGGGGAAGTGGAACACCGCCCGCCCGACGAGATGGCCCGCCAGCCCTCCCACCACGGCGCCCAGGACGATCTTGCCGAGCAGCTCCCACAGGACCCAGGAGGCGATCCAGTCCTCGATCGGTCCCTTCGTGAACATGAACAGCGCGAGGTAGACGAACGGGAACGCCAGCGCATCGTTGAGGCCGGCCTCGGAGGTGAGCGCGAACCGCACTTCGTCGTCTTCGCGGTGGGAACCCTCCCCGGAAGTGGGGCCCTCGACCTGCACGTCGGACGCCAGGACGGGATCGGTGGGGGCGAGGGCGGCCCCGAGCAGTACGGCGGCCGCGGGGGTGAGGGCCGCGGCCCACCAGCCCAGCACCGCGACGGCCCCGATGCCGAGGGGCATCGCGATCAGCAGCAGCCGCCGGGTGGACTTCCACGACCGCCACCCGAGGGGACGGTCGATCGCGAGGCCCACGCCCATGAGCGCGACGATCACGCAGACCTCGCTGAGGTACTCCGCCACGGCCGGGTGCCCGTCGGGGGTGAGAGCTTCGGCGTTGTCGAACAGCAGCCCCAGCACCGCGCCGGCCACCAGCACGATCATAGGTGCCGAGATCGCCCGGTTGTGGAACAGCCGCGGCACGGTGACGGCGAAAAGCAGCGCGAGCCCGGCGGAAACGTAGATGATCGCGGTGTCCAGTGCCGTGGCCTTCGTTCGCTGCGACGTGGTCGGCGCAAGGATGCCCAGGCGACCGCCGTCCGAAACGCGCGCCCCCGCGCCACCCGGCTCCCGGTCAGATGTCGAAGAACACGGTCTCGATCCCGCCTTCCGGGGTGTCCTGCAGGCGCACGTCGAAGGTGTAGACCACCTGGCCGTCGCGTTCGGAACGCTTCGCGATCAGCGTGTCGCGGCGGACCTCCCACTCGATCCCGTTGAGTACGGGGTCGGCGGCGTTGGCGTCGGCCTCGTCGTCGAAGTAGACCCGGGTGTGCAGGCCGATGTTGATGCCCCGTGCGAACAGCACCATGAGGATGTGCGGGGCCTGGATCCCGCCGTCGTTCGCCGGCACCGGTCCCGGCTTGACCGTCTCGAAGGTGTAGACGCCGGTGTCGAAGTCGCCGCCCGTGCGGCCCCAGCCGCGGAAGGTCGGATCGATCTCCCTGTCCTGGGTGTGGCCGTCCTGGGTGTCGCCGGGGTGGGCGTACCTGCCCGCGGCGTTGGCCTGCCAGATCTCGATCAGCACGTCGCGCACGGGGGTGCCGGTGCCGTCGAAGACGCGGCCCTCGAGGGTGATGTGCTCGCCCTTCGTCTCCGGGGCGGTCAGCACGTTGCCGAAGTTGTTGTCGAAGATGTCGAACCCGGCCTGCTGCGGTGCGAGCCCGATGTGGACGTACGGGCCGCCGGTCTGCGAGGGGGTCTCCGGGCGGCGCTCGATCATGCTGTGCGGGGAAAGGCTCATCGGGGGGCTCCGGGGAGGTTGACGTTGTCGAAGAAGGTGGCGCGGCGGCCGCGCAGGGTGAGGTCGAAGCGGTAGGTACGCGCGTCGAACGGGGCGTTGTTGGCGGGATCCTCCTGCGCGATCAGGCTGCGCAGCTGGTCCAGCGTCGGGATGGTCTTCGCGATGGGGCAGCGCTCGATGAGCGGGTCGCCCTCGAAGTACATCTGGGTGATCAAGCGTTGCGCCCAGCCGGTGCCGTTGATCGAGAAGTGGATGTGGGCGGGCCGCCAGGCGTTGGTGCTGTTGGCCCACGGGTACGGCCCGGGCTTGATGGTGCGGAAGAAGTAGTAGCCGTTGTCGTCGGTGATCATGCGGCCGCAACCGCCGAAATTCGGGTCGATCGGCGCGAGGTAGCGGTCCTTCTTGTGGCGGTAGCGGCCGCCGGCGTTGGCCTGCCACGCCTCGACCAGGGCGCCCTTCACCGGGTTGCCGAACTCGTCGCGGACGTAGCCGTGCACGATCAGGCGCTCGCCGATCGGCAGGCCGTCCTTGGCGAAGTTGAGGATGAGGTCGTTGTCCTTCTCGCCCAGCTCGCGACGGTCGAAGACCGGTCCGGTCGTCTCCGAGAGCGTGTTGCGCGGCGCGATCAGGGCATTGCGCGGGGAGCGCAGCACCGACGTGCGGTATCCGGGGGTGAGGGCGGGCGGGTGCTGAGTGTGGTCGCGTTCGACGAATTCGCCGGACGCGGCGCCGGGGGCGGCGATGATCATGAGGCGGTACTCCTGGGGACTGTCGCACTGCGACGGACTGGATGTGATCCACGTTATGGGTGAGCAGGAGTCATGTAAATTGACGGTTTCGGGGGAATTTCATAACCTTCAGTGATGGAACACGGTTTCGTGCCCCCGGTCGACCGGGTGTCGCGACTCCTGGATCGCATCCGGTTGCGCCACCTCACGTGCTTCGTCGCCGTCGCCCAGGAGGGCAACCTCGGCCGGGCCGCCGGCCGGCTGCACCTGAGTCAGCCGGCGGTCACCAAGACCCTCAACGAACTCGAATCCCTGGCCGGGCTGCGCCTGGTGGACCGCGGGCGGCACGGGGCCCGGCTCACCCCCGCCGGCGAGGAGTTCCTGAGCCACGCCGTCGAGGTCACCGACGCGCTGGCGTCCGCCGCCCGTGCCCTCTCCGGGACCGGGCAGCCGGCCGTGGCCCCGGTGCGGGTCGGCGCCCTGCCCACCGTCGCGAGCACCTTGCTGCCCGGTGCGGTCACCCGGCTGCGGGACCGGCGTCCGCACGTCGGTGTGCAGATCCGCACGGCCCCGAACACCGCACTTCTGGGCGCGGTGCGCGCCGGCGAGCTCGACTTCGTCCTCGGCCGGATGGCCGACCCGGAGACCATGCAAGGGCTCTCGTTCGAACTGCTGTACGCCGAGTCGCTGGCCCTGATCGTGCGCCCGGGGCATCCGCTGGCCGGGGGTCCGGTGTCGGTGCCGGCGGTGCTGAACCATCCCCTCGTCGTCGCCACCGCCGGTACCGTGCCGCGGCACCACACCGAGGGCTTCCTCGCCCGGCACGGCCTGCGGCTGCCGTCCGGCAGCGTCGAGACCCTCGACGTCTCGGTTGCGCGCGGGCTGGTGCGCGCCGGCGACGCGGTGTGGCTGACACCCGAGCGGGTGCCGCAGGACGACCTCGACGACGGCACGCTCGTGCGGCTGCCGGTACCGACCCCGGGCACCGCCGAACCCGTCGGACTGCTGCGCCGCAGCAGCGCGGACACCCCCGTCGTCGCGGACGAGCTCATCGGGATCCTGCGCGAACTGGCCGTCGGGTGATCATGGCAGGATCTCCCGCATGGCTGAACAGACTTCCGACACGCCGACGACCGAACTGTGGGTCGAGCGCACCGGCACCCGCCGCTACACGGGCCGCAGCTCCCGAGGTGCCGAGGTCCTGATCGGGTCGGAGACCGTCGAGGGTGTCTTCACCCCCGGCGAGCTGTTGAAGATCGCGCTGGCGGCCTGTTCGGGGATGAGCTCGGACTTCCCGCTGTCGCGCCGGCTCGGCGACACCTACGACGTCACGATCCGTGTCTCCGGCGCCGCTGACCGGGAGAACGAGGTGTACCCGCACCTCGTCGAGGAGATGGCGCTGGACCTGAGCGAACTCGACGAGGAGGCGCAGCGGCGCCTCGTCGCGCTCGTCGAGCGATCCGTCGACAAGGTGTGCACCGTCGGCCGTACCCTCGAGGCCGGCACCGAGGTGACGCTGAAGATCGTTCCGGACGCGTGAGCGGCGGACCTCGGCAGGGAGGGCGGATGATTCGTACAGCGGCCGGACTCGCGCTCGCCGTCGGGTTCCTGGCGGGCGGGGCGCCGGCGACGGCCGCGCCCGCCCCGGCGGACTGCGCGCCGTGGCGGGTGGACGTCGTCGCGTCCGGGCTCGGCGTGCTCGAGAATCTCGCGTTCGACGGTCGCGGCCGGCTGCTGGCCTCGGCGTCCACCCCGGCCGGCGGCGGGTCGCTGCTGGCCCTCACGCCCGAGGGGCGGGCCGACACCGTGGTGGCCGAGGTCCCGGCGCCCGGCGGCATCGTCGTCGACGACGGCACGGCGTACTTCACGACCGGCAACGGCACCGTCTCCGGGCTGCTCGGCCGCACCGACGGCACCCTGGAGGCCGTCGATCTGGACACCGGGACGCGGCGCACCGTCGCGTCGGGTCTGACCATGCCCAACGGTCTCGTCCGCCTGCCCGACGGGGACTTCCTCGTCAGCCGGAACCTGGGCAGCCCCCCGGGCCTGACGCGCGTGCCGGTCGAGGGTGGGGCTCCGGAAACGATCCGCACCGACCTCGGCTCCGTCAACGGACTCGCCGTCGACGACGAAACCGTTTATGCGGCTACGACTTTCGATCCGACCACCCGGATTCACGCGTTGAATGCCGGCGACCTGTCCGGTCCGGTCCGGACCCTGGACCCGTCCGGGCCCGGGCCCCTCGAGACCGCCGACGATCTCGACGTCGGACCCGACGGGGCGTTGTACGTCCCGCTCAACGTCGCCGGGAAGATCCTGCGGGTCGACCCGGTCACCGGCGCCGGCTGCACGGTCGCCACGGGGGTGCCCTTCGTCTCCGCGGTCGCGTTCGGCGAGGGTCCCGGCTGGGACCCGGACGTCCTCTACACCACCGGCTTCGACGGCGCCGTCCACGCCGTCCGTCCGGTCCGCAGTTCGGGGGAGCAGCCGTGACGCAGTCGCCGCCGGACGCCGTCCGGCTCACCGCCTGGGTGCACGGGCGCGTGCAGGGTGTGGGGTTCCGCTGGTGGACGCGGTCGCGAGCCCTCGAACTCGGCCTCGTCGGTCACGCCACCAACCATCCCGACGGGCGCGTGCTCGTCATCGCCGAGGGCCCCCGCGACGCCCTCGAGCGCCTCCTCGCCGCGCTGCGCTCGGGCGAGACCCCGGGAGAGGTGCGGCTGGTGGTGGAGAGCTGGGAGCCGACGCGCGGTGACCTGACCGGCTTCGTCGAGCGGTGACGGCCCGCCGGTAAGGTTTTCGCACATGTATTTGAAGGGTCTGACGCTCAAGGGCTTCAAGTCTTTCGCGTCCGCGACGACTCTGCGGTTCGAACCGGGGATCACGTGTGTCGTGGGGCCGAACGGTTCCGGCAAGTCCAACGTCGTCGACGCCCTCACCTGGGTGATGGGGGAGCAGGGCGCCAAGGCGCTGCGCGGCGGCAAGATGCAGGACGTCATCTTCGCCGGGACCGCCGGCCGGCAACCCCTCGGCCGTGCCGAGGTCACCCTCACCATCGACAACTCGGACGGCGCGCTGCCCATCGAATACTCCGAGGTGTCCATCACCCGGCGGATGTTCCGCGACGGCGCCGGCGAATACGAGATCAACGGGAACTCGTGCCGGCTGATGGACGTGCAGGAACTGCTGTCCGACTCCGGCATCGGCCGCGAGATGCACGTCATCGTCGGTCAGGGCCGCCTCTCCGCCATCCTCGAGTCCCGGCCGGAGGACCGCCGCGCATTCATCGAGGAGGCCGCCGGAGTCCTCAAGCACCGCAAGCGCAAGGAGAAGGCGGTCCGCAAGCTCGACGCGATGCAGGCCAACCTCGCGCGCCTGACCGACCTCACCGCCGAGCTGCGCCGGCAGCTCAAGCCGCTCGGCCGCCAGGCCGAGGTGGCGCGCCGCGCCCAGACCATCCAGGCCGACCTGCGCGACGCCCGACTGCGGCTCGCCGCCGACGACCTCGTGACCCGGCGCTCCGAGTTCGCCGACCAGGACGAGCAGGAACGCGTCCTGCGCGAGCGACTCGACCACGTCTCCGCCGAGCTCGACGACGCCAACGCCGAACTCGCCCGCCACGAGGAAGCGGTCGCGCGACTCACCCCCGGCGCCGAGGCCGCGTCGCAGACCTGGTTCCGGCTCTCCGCGCTCGCCGAACGCCTCGGCGCCACCGTGCGCATCGCCCAGGAACGCGCCCGCCACCTCGACACCGCCCCGGCGGTCCGCGACGGCCAGGACCCGGACGAGATGGAGGCCCGCGCCGACCGCATCGCCGAAGAGGAGGCCGAACTCCTCGAGGCCGTCGAGATCGCCCACGGCACCCTCGAGGCCGCGAAGGAGCAGCTCGCCGTCCAGGAGGAGGCCGCCGCGGCCGCCGAGCGGGCGCACCTGGCCGCCGTGCGGGCCGTCGCCGATCGGCGGGAGGGACTCGCTCGCCTGGCCGGACAGGTCGACACCGTGCGCACCCGCGCCGAGTCCATCGACGCGGAGGTGGCCCGGCTGACCGTCGCCATCGAAGAGGCCCGGCTGCGCGGTGTCGCCGCCCAGGCCGAGTTCGAGACGGCCCAGGCCCGCATCGACGACCTCGACGCCGGCGAGATCGACGCCGACGCCCAGCACGAACGTGCCCTCGAGGCGCTGCGGCTCGCCGACGCCCGCCTGAAGGAACTGCAGGACGCCGAGCGCGCGGCCGGCAAGGAGGTCGCGTCCCTCGGGGCGCGCATCGAGGCGCTGTCGATGGGTCTCGAGCGCAAGGACGGCGCCGCCTGGCTTCTCGAGCACCGCCCCGATCTGGGACTGTCGGGTCCCCTCGCGGAACGCGTCCGGGTCGAGGCCGGTTACGAGGTTGCCGTCGCAGCGGCGATGGGCCCGGCCGCGGACGCGCTGGCCGCGGACTCGGTCCCGGCGGCCGCCGCGGCCGTCGCCGCGCTGGTGGACGCCGATCAGGGCCGGGTCGCGTTCGTCGCCGGGGGCACCACCGCGCCGGCCGAGCCGGTGAGGCTGCCCGACGGGACGCGCTGGGTGCGGGACGTGATCGACTGCCCGCCGGAACTGCGCGGCGGACTCGACGCGCTGCTGGCGCGCACCGTCGTCGTGGACGACCTGCCCTCTGCGATCGAACTGTGCCACGTGCGCCCCGAGCTGCGGGCCGTGACCCGGAGCGGTGATCTCGCCGGCTCGGGCTGGGTCGTCGGGGGATCCGGGCGCGCGCCGAGCACCCTCGAGGTCCAGGCCGCGATCGACGCGTCCCGCGCCGACCTCGACCGCGCGGTGCGGCGCTCCGAAGAACTCTCGGCGGCCCTCGCCGGCGCCCTGGCCGAACAGGCGGCCCGCGCCGAGGTGGCCGAACAGACCCTCGCGGCCCTCAACGAGTCCGACGCCGCGATGTCGGCAGTGTACGAGCAGCTCGGCCGGCTCGGGCAGGCCGCGCGCGCCGCCCACGCCGAGTCCGAGCGGCTCGCGGCGCAGCGCACCAAGGCCGAGACGGAGCGTGACACGGCCCGCCGCGAGGTCGTCGAGCTCGAGGAGCGGCTGCGGCTGGCCGAGCAGGAACAGAGCGACGCGGGCGCCGATCCGGGCACCGACTCGACGGCCGTCGACCGGGAGGTCGCCGCCGCAGCCCTCGCCGAGGTCCGCGCCGTCGAGATGGAGGCGAGGCTCGCGGCCCGCACCGCGGAGGAGCGCGCCCAGGCGCTGCGCGGCAAGGCGGACTCGCTGCGCCGCGCAGCCCAGGCCGAGCGCGAGGCGCGGGCCCGGGCCGAACGGGCGCAGCGCGCCCGCAAGCAGGCCGCGGCCGTCGCCGCGGCCGTTGCCGAGTCCGGTGCCCGGGTGGCGGCCCACCTGGACGAGGTGGTCGCCGCGGCCTCCGCCCACCGCGACGAGCTGACCCGTCAGCGCGCCGAGCGGGCCGAACAGCTCGACAAGGTCAAGGAGCGGGTGCGCGACCTCTCCGCGCAGCGGGCCCAGCTCACCGACGCAGTGCACCGGGACGAGGTCGCCCGCGCCCAGGCGGCGCTGCGGATCGAGCAACTCGAGCAGGCCGTCGTCGAGCAGTACGCCATCGCTCCCGACGATCTGCTCGCCGAGTACGGCCCCGAGGTGCCGCTGCCGCCGTCCGAACTCGAGATCGCCGAGTTCGAACAGGCGCGGGAACGCGGAGAACAGGTCGTCGCGCCGCAGCCGCAGCCGTACGACCGCGCCACCCAGGAGCGGCGCGCCAAGCGCGCGGAGAAGGACCTGACGACCCTCGGCAAGGTCAATCCGCTGGCGCTCGAGGAGTTCGCCGCGCTCGAGGAGCGGTACAACTTCCTCGCCACGCAACTCGAGGACGTCAAGAACGCCCGCAAGGACCTGCTCGGCGTGGTCGCCGACGTCGACGCCCGCATCCTGCAGGTGTTCACCGAGGCGTACGCGGACGTCGAGCGCGAGTTCGAGCAGGTGTTCGCCAAGCTCTTCCCCGGCGGCGACGGTCGCCTCGTGCTGACCGATCCGTCGGACATGCTCACCACAGGAATCGAGGTCGAGGCCCGGCCGCCGGGCAAGAAGGTCAAGCGGCTGTCGCTGCTCTCCGGCGGCGAGAAGTCGCTGACGGCGGTGGCCATGCTCGTCGCGATCTTCCGGGCCCGGCCGTCCCCGTTCTACGTCATGGACGAGGTGGAGGCCGCTCTCGACGACACCAACCTGCGCCGGCTCATCGGTCTGTTCGAGCAGCTTCGGGAGAAGTCCCAGCTCATCGTCATCACCCACCAGAAGCCGACGATGGAGATTGCCGACGCCCTGTACGGGGTCAGCATGCGCGGCGACGGCATCACCCGCGTCATCTCGCAGCGGATGCGTGGTCAGGATCTTTCTCGCCCAGAGCTGAGCGCGGCCGTTGCGCCTGACAGTATGGGGGCGTGAGTACCGGAGCCTGGATAGCCATCGCGGCGGCACTTGCCGTCCTCCTCGTCGCGCTCGTCGTCGGCCTGACCCTGTACCGGAGACGGCAGGTGTCGCTGACGGCCGAGCAGACGCCGGAGCTCGGCACCGCCGAGCAGAAGGACCGTTCCGGCGGTTACAAGGCCGCGGGCGGCTTCAGCTTCACCCAGGGGGCGACCGCGACGGCGCCGCCCCAGCCGGTCGAGCGGCCGGCCCCGAGACCGCCGGTGGTCCCGGAACCGCCGGCGTCCCCCAAGCCGCCGGTCGCTCCGGAATCGACGGTGGTGCCGGAACCGAAGGTCGTGCCGGAACCGAAGGTCGTGCCGGAACCGAAGGTCGTGCCGGAACCGAAGGTCGTGCCGGAACCGAAGGTCGTGCCGGAACCGAAGGTCGTGCCACTGCCCAAGGAGGTATCGGAGGCTCCGGCGCCGACGGTCGAGCCCCGGGTGGAGCCCGAGCGGGCACCGGAGGCCGGCGCCGCGCCCACCGTGGAACCGGCCCCCAGGGTCGAGCCCGTCCCGGGCGTCGAGCCGGAGACCGCCCCGGCGCCGTCCGAGGTCGTCCCGCCGTCCGAGGTCGTCCCGCCGGTCGAGGAAGCTGCGCCGGTCGAGGAAGCTGCGCCGGCACCCGCCGTCGAGGTGGCCCCGCCGCCGACCGTCGAACCCGAGGTTGCGGCTGTCCCGCTCGTTCCCCCGATCGAGGAGATCGCCCCGACCGAGGGCCGGCTGGACCGCTTGCGCGGCCGTCTCGCCCGGTCGCAGTCGGCGGTGGGCAAGAGCCTGCTCGGCCTGCTCGGCGGCGGCGACCTCGACGAGGACTCGTGGGAGGAGATCGAGGACACCCTGCTGATCGCCGACCTCGGTGCCGCCACCACCACCCAGATCGTCGAGCGGCTGCGGGTGCAGATGGCCGCCCGCAGTGTGCGCACCGAGGCCGAGGCCAGGGCCGTCCTGCGGGACGTGCTGGTCGAGGCGCTGCACCCGGAGCTGGACCGGTCGATCAGGGCGCTGCCGCACCAGGATCACCCGGCGGTGCTGCTCGTCGTCGGGGTCAACGGCACCGGTAAGACCACCACCACCGGCAAGCTCGCCCGGGTCCTCGTCGCCGACGGCCGCCGCGTCCTGCTGGGCGCCGCCGACACCTTCCGTGCGGCCGCCGCCGACCAGTTGCAGACGTGGGCCGAGCGGGTCGGCGCCGAGGTCGTGCGCGGCAAGGAGGGAGGCGACCCGGCCGCGATCGCCTTCGACGCCGTCGCCAGGGGCACCGACCAGGGTGTGGACG
This sequence comes from Rhodococcus sp. 2H158, assembly GCF_053764755.1. Taxonomy (NCBI): domain Bacteria; kingdom Bacillati; phylum Actinomycetota; class Actinomycetes; order Mycobacteriales; family Nocardiaceae; genus Rhodococcus; species Rhodococcus sp. 2H158. Next base: position 79,929 of record NZ_JBSNCE010000019.1, on the reverse strand, counting down.
CCGTGCTCATCGACACCGCCGGCCGGCTGCACACCAAGACCGGTCTGATGGACGAGCTCGGCAAGGTCAAGCGGGTCGTGGAGAAGAAGGCCGCGGTCGACGAGGTGCTGCTCGTGCTCGACGCGACGATCGGGCAGAACGGCCTGATGCAGGCGCGCGTGTTCGCCGAGGTCGTGGACATCACCGGCGTGGTGCTGACCAAGCTCGACGGCACCGCCAAGGGCGGGATCGTCTTCCAGGTCCAGCACGAGCTCGGGGTCCCCGTGAAACTCGTCGGTCTCGGTGAGGGCGCGGACGACCTCGCGCCGTTCGAGCCGGGCGCATTCGTCGACGCGCTGCTGGGCTGACCTTCCGCCACCGCACTACCGCCAGCTCACCACCGACACCGGCCACCCGGCCTCCGACCGGGTGGCCGGTTTTGGTCACGGAAAGGTCACAAATCGTCACTCGGTTCCCATCTGCCACTCCGGTTCGGTAGAAACAGGTGCCGGACGGATCCCGCGGGGCGGGTGGCGACGGGGAAGCAGCGACGAGAGGCTCCTGCGGGAGCTCGCCGCGCTGGCCACCCGGCTCCGCCGGGTCCGTCCCGGCTCGGGTCGCGATCCACCCCGATCCACCCCGATCCACCCCCTCCCGGCTCTCCGCGAGCACCGCCGCGAAACGCCGTGCGACGGACCCGGTTCGGCGGCCGGCGCCGGTGGATGAGCCACGAAACAGGAACGAAACACATGTCCGATTTGCGTTCACTCCGCTGAAACAGCGCGGCGCTCCGGCCGAAACATCACCACAGCATTCTTCTCTCGACGACGCGCTGACCGGCGCGGCCAACAGGGAGGTTGCAAGTGGAGGAAGTGGTGAACACCGGCGACGCGGCATGGATGCTGATATCGGCGTCCCTGGTGCTGTTGATGACGCCCGGTCTGGCGTTCTTCTACGGCGGCATGTCGCGCACCAAGGCCGTCCTGAACATGATGATGATGTCCTTCGGGGCAATGGCGGTCATCGCGGTGATCTACGTGCTGTGGGGCTGGTCGATGTCCTACGGCACCGAGGACATCGGGGGCATCTTCGCCAACCCGTTCCAGATGTTCGGTCTACAGGGCGCCATCTACGACGACGCCGGTGAGTTCCTGCCCGGCCTCGGCGACTACCCGCAGATCATCGACATCGGCTTCCAGGTCACGTTCGCGGTCATCACCACCGCTCTCATCAGCGGTGCCCTCTCCGAACGCGTGAAGTTCGGCACCTGGCTGGCCTTCGCCGGAATCTGGGTCACCCTCGCGTACTTCCCCCTCGCCCACATGGTGTGGGGCGGCGGCCTGCTCTCCGGCTCCGAGGACGGCCTCGCCGCCAAGATCTTCGGCACCTCCGACGACGGAGAAGGCGGGCTCGTCGCGACCGTCGCGCCCATCGACTTCGCCGGCGGCACCGTCGTGCACATCAACGCCGGCATCGCCGCGCTCGTCCTGGCGCTGATCATCGGCAAGCGCGCGGGCTTCGGTCGCACCGCCTTCCGCCCGCACAACCTGCCGTTCGTCATGCTCGGTGCCGCCCTGCTGTGGTTCGGCTGGTTCGGCTTCAACGCCGGTTCCGCGTTCGCCGCCGACGGTGTGGCCGGCCTGGCCTGGGTCAACACCACCACCGCCGCGGCCGCCGCGATCCTCGGCTGGCTCCTCACCGAGCGCATCCGCGACGGCAAGGGCACCAGCCTCGGTGCCGCCTCGGGTGCCGTCGCCGGCCTCGTCGCCATCACCCCGGCCGCCGGTGCGCTCAGCCCGGTCGGTTCGATCGTGCTCGGCGCGATCGCCGGCGTCCTGTCCGCCCTGGCAGTCGGCCTGAAATACAAGTTCGGCTACGACGACTCGCTCGACGTCGTCGGCGTGCACCTCGTCGCAGGCCTGTGGGGCACCATCGCGATCGGGTTCCTCGGCACCGAGACGGGCCTGTTCTACGGCGGCGACTACAAGCAGCTCGTGATCCAGATCGTCATCGCAGTCTCCGCCCTGGTCTACACCGGCATCATCACCGTGATCGTCGCCTTCGCGCTCAAGCCACTCGGCTGGCGGGTGTCGGAGGAGGAAGAGGCACGCGGCATCGACGAGGCCGAGCATGCGGAGTCGGCATACGACTTCGCCGCCGCCCTCAAGTGATAAGAAGACATCAGGGCACTGGAGACTGGGAAGGGATGAGGATATGAAGCTGATCACGGCAATTGTCAAGCCGTTCACCCTCGAGGACGTCAAGGCAGGCCTCGAGCAGGCGGGTGTGCTTGGCATGACCGTCAGCGAGGTGCAGGGATACGGTCGCCAGAAGGGCCACACCGAGGTCTACCGCGGAGCCGAGTACTCCGTCGACTTCGTTCCCAAGGTCCGCGTCGAGGTCGTCGTCGACGACGCCGCCGTCGACAAGGTGGTCGAGACCATCGTCGAGGCCTCCCGCACCGGCAAGATCGGCGACGGCAAGGTGTGGGTCACCCCGGTCGAAACGGTCGTCCGAGTGCGCACCGGTGAACGAGGCGCCGATGCACTCTGACCCGAAGGGGTCCGGAACTCGCGGCCCTGGTCCCGCTGCCTCCGCAGCGGGATCGGGGCCGCCGGTGTCTCCGGGGCCGGCCGGAGCCGGCACCGCCGCCACCGACCTCGCCCGGGCTCGTACCCAGTTGCTCGCCGGCGGCACCCGCAACCGCCGGCTCGACGCCCCCGCCCTCCGCCACGCCCTCGTCGATCTCCACGAGTTCTGGCTCGTCACCAAGGGAACCGAACTCGGTATCAAGCCCGACTGCGGCTTCGCCATCGTCGCCGTCGGCGGCCTCGGCCGCCGCGAGATGCTTCCCTACTCCGACCTGGATCTGGTCCTGCTCCACGACGACATGGACCCCGCTGTCGTGTCCCGGGTCGCCGACCGGCTCTGGTATCCGCTGTGGGACGCGCACATCAAGCTCGACCACAGCGTCCGGACCGTCCCGCAGGCCCTGCAGGTCGCCGCGTCCGACCTGACCGCCGCGCTCGGCATGCTCGAAGCCCGGCACATCGCCGGCGACCTCGAACTGAGCAACCTGCTGATCGGCGGCGTGCGGCGGCAGTGGCGCACCGGCATCCGCAGCCGGTTCGACGAGCTCATCGCCCTGACCGAGGCCCGGTGGGAGCGCAGCGGGCAGATCGCGCACCGGGCCGAACCCGACCTCAAGAGCGGCCGCGGCGGGCTGCGGGACGTGCAGCTGCTCAACGCACTGTCCGTCGCGCAGCTCACCGACGGCATGCCCGGGCTCGGGCCCGACGTTCCCGGCGGCGGGCTCGCCGCCGCGCACCGCCGCCTGCTGGACGTGCGCACCGAGCTGCACCGCGTCGCCGGCCGGGCCCGCGACCAGCTGCGCGCCCAGGATGCCGACGAGATCGGCGCCGCCCTGCGCATCGGGGACCGATTCGACCTGGCCCGGGTGCTGACCGAGGCGGCCCGGACCGTGAGCTACTCGGTGGAGGTCGGGGTACGCACGGCAGGAAACTCGCTGCCCCGCAAGGGCCTGTCCCGGCTGCGCCGCGTCCCCGTCCGGCGCCCGCTCGACGAGGGTGTCGTGGAACACGGCGGCGAAGTCACGCTGGCCCGCGACGCGCACCCGCGCAAGGACCCCGGCCTGATCACGCGGGTCGCCGCGGCCGCAGCGCAGCACGACCTGCCGATCTCCGCGTCCACCCTCGGCCGCCTGGCCGACAGCGCCCCGGAACTGCGGGAACCGTGGCCGCGCACCGCGCTGAACGACCTGCTCGTGCTGCTCGGCTCGGGAACCCGCGCGATCGACCCGATCGAGGCGCTCGACCGGACGGGACTGTGGGGCCGGCTGCTCCCCGAATGGGGAGCGGTGCGGGATCTGCCCCCGCGCGATGCCGTGCACACCTGGACGGTGGACCGGCACCTGGTGGAGACCGCGGTCTACGCCGGCGGTCTGACCACCCGCGTCGCGCGTCCCGACCTGCTGGTGCTCGGGGCGTTGCTGCACGACATCGGCAAGGGTCGCGGCGGCGACCACAGCGTCGTCGGCGCGGAACTCGCTACCCAGATCGGCCGCCGGATGGGCCTGTGGCCGTCCGACGTCGCCGTGCTGTCCGCGCTGGTCCGCCACCATCTGCTGCTTCCGCACACCGCGACCCGCCGTGATCTCGACGACCCCGCCACGGTGGAGTCCGTCGTCGAGGCCATCGACGGCGACCCGGTGCTGCTCGAGCTGCTGCACGCCCTCGCCGAGGCGGACTCGCTCGCGACGGGCCCGGGGGTGTGGGGCGACTGGAAGGCGGCGCTCATCCGGGAGCTGGTCCGGCGCTGCCGGCTGGTGATGGCGGGGGAGGAGCTGCCGAGACCCGACCCGATCGACCCCCAGCTCGCCGAACAGGCGGAACAGGGCGGCATCCACGTCGAGCTCCAACCCGGCGAGAACCCGCACGCCTACACGGTGACGGTGGTCGCGCCCGACGAGCCGGGCCTGCTGTCCGACGCCGCCGGGGTGCTGGCCCTGCACGGCCTGCGTGTGCTGTCCGCCTCGGTCGGCAGCCACGCCGGTAGTGCGGTCAACAGCTTCGCCGTCGCGCCGCTGTTCGGGGCCCCGCCGCCGGCGGGTCTGCTACGGCAGGAACTCATCCGGGCTCGCGCTGGGGACCTCGACCTGCTCGCCACGCTCGACGCGAAGGAGCAGGCGGCGCGGGAGGCGCAGCTGCCCGAACGCCCGGAGCGGGCCGTGCCGGGCACCTACGCGCAGGCGCCGCCGCATCTGATCTGGATCGACGCCCCGGATCCGGGGCAGGCGATCCTCGAGCTGCGCGCCGAGGACCGGCTGGGCATGTTGTGCCGGCTCGCGGACGCGTTCGAACGGTGCGGCACCGACGTGCGCTGGGCCCGGGTTTCCACCCTCGGCCGCACCGTCGTGGACGCGTTCTGTATCGACCTGGGAGGTTCCGACACCCGGGGGAACCGGGAGCGGGTCGAGCGGGCGGTGCTCGCCGTGGTGCCCGCTCCGGAGCCGAAGAAACCCGAGGACAACGGCTGAGGGCGGGGTGGCCGCTCGTGCACGTGCGAGAACTCGTCCCGCGAGCGGCTACCCTGGAACGCAGAACTGTCCGCATCTTCGCCAGACCCAGGAGCGCATTCGGTGTTCGAATCCCTTTCCGACAGGTTGACCGGAGCCCTCAAGGACCTGCGCGGCAAGGGGCGCCTCTCCGACGCCGACATCGACGCGACCGCCCGGGAGATCCGCCTGGCGCTGCTCGAGGCCGACGTTGCCCTGCCCGTGGTGCGCTCGTTCATCGCCAAGATCAAGGAACGAGCCAAGGGCGCCGAGGTGCACGGCGCGCTGAACCCCGCCCAGCAGGTCGTCAAGATCGTCAACGAGGAGCTCGTCGGGATCCTCGGCGGCGAGACCCGGCGGCTGCAGTTCGCCAAGACCCCGCCCACGGTGATCATGCTCGCCGGTCTGCAGGGTTCCGGTAAGACCACCCTCGCCGGCAAGCTCGCCAAGTGGCTCAAGGACCAGGGTCACACCCCGCTGCTCGTCGCCTGTGACCTGCAGCGGCCCGGCGCGGTCACCCAGCTGCAGATCGTCGGTGAACGCGCCGGTGCGTCCGTGTTCGCCCCGCACCCCGGCACCTCCATCGGCGGCGGCGAGAACCCGCTCGGCATCACCGCCGCCGACCCGGTGAAGGTCGCCCGCGACGGCGTCGCGGAGGCCCGCGCCAAGCACTACGACGTGGTCATCGTCGACACCGCCGGCCGCCTCGGCATCGACGAGGAGCTGATGGCCCAGGCCGCCGGCATCCGCGACGCCGTGCAGCCCGACGAGACGCTGTTCGTGCTCGACGCGATGATCGGCCAGGACGCCGTGAGCACCGCCGAGGCGTTCCGCGCCGGTGTCGGCTTCACCGGCGTGGTGCTCACCAAGCTCGACGGCGACGCCCGCGGCGGTGCCGCGCTCAGCGTCCGCGAGCTGACCGGTCAGCCGATCCTGTTCGCGTCGACCGGCGAGAAGCTCGAGGACTTCGACGTCTTCCACCCCGAGCGCATGGCCAGCCGCATCCTCGGCATGGGCGACGTGCTCACCCTCATCGAGCAGGCCGAGCAGGTCTTCGACGCCGAGCAGGCCGAGGCCACCGCCGCGAAGATCGGTTCCGGTGAACTCACCCTCGAGGACTTCCTCGAGCAGATGATGGCCGTGCGGAAGATGGGCCCGATCGCGAACCTGCTCGGCATGCTGCCGGGTGCGGGACAGATGAAGGACGCCCTCGCGAACGTCGACGAGAAGCAGCTCGACCGGATCCAGGCGATCATCCGCGGCATGACGCCGGCGGAACGCGCCAACCCGAAGATCATCAACGCCTCCCGGCGGCTGCGCATCGCCAACGGCTCCGGCGTCAAGGTCTCCGACGTCAACCAGCTCGTCGACCGGTTCTTCGAAGCCCGCAAGATGATGGCCGCGATGGCCGGGCGCATGGGCATGCCCGGGTCCCGCAAGCCGCAGCGCGCGAAGAAGGGCAAGAAGGGCAAGAAGGGCGGCCGCGGACCGACCCCGCCGAAGATCAAGGGCGGATTCCCCGGCGGCATGCCCGCCGGCATGCCCGGCATGGGTGGGATGCCCGCCGGGTTCCCGGACCTGTCGAAGATGCCGAAGGGCCTCGACGAGCTGCCGCCCGGTCTCGAGAACTTCGACCTCTCGCAGCTGAAGTTGCCGAAGAAGTAGTCCGCCGTGGCGTTCACCCTGCGCGGACGGTCCCTGCCGGACGGCGAACCGATCGAGCTGTGGATCGGCGACGACGGCACGTTCGCCGCCGAGCCGATCCCCGGGGCCGAGCTGCTCACCGCCGAGGGCTGGATCCTGCCCGGTCTCGTCGACGCCCACTGCCACGTCGGGATCCGCTTCGGCGGCGGCGCGGAGGACTCGGACGGGCTGATCGCGCAGGCCGTCACCGAGCGCGATGCCGGGGTGCTGCTGCTGCGCGACGCGGGATCCCCGGTCGACACCCGGCACCTCGACGAGCGGGCCGACCTGCCGCGGATCGTGCGCGCGGGACGGCACATCGCCGCCCCCAAGCGCTACATCCGCGGGCTGCCCGTCGACCTCGAAGACGAATCGCAGCTGCCGGACGAAGTGGTTCGCCAGGCCCGCGCGGGCGACGGCTGGGTCAAGCTCATCGGCGACTGGATCGACCGCGGTACCGGCGATCTCGCACCGCTGTGGTCGGACGGGATCCTCGTCGAGGCGATCGCCGCGGCCCACCGCGCGGGAGCGCGCGTGACCGCCCATGTGTTCGGGGAGGACGCGCTGCCCGGCCTGCTCGCCGCCGGCATCGACTGCCTCGAACACGGCACCGGGCTGACCGACGACACCATCGCCACCATGGCCGCGCAGGGCACGGTCCTCGTGCCGACCCTGGTCAACATCGAGAACTTCCCGGAGATCGCCGACTCGGCCACCCGGTTCCCGGTCTATGCGGCGCACATGCGGGACCTGCACGCCCGTGTCGCGGACACCGTCGGCGCCGCCCACGACGCCGGGGTCCCGATCTACGCCGGCACCGATGCCGGCGGCTCGGTGCGGCACGGTCGCATCGCAGACGAGGTCGCCGCCCTCGGCAAGGTGGGGCTGACCCCGACCGAGGCGCTCGGCGCCGCCAGCTGGACGGCCCGTGCCTGGCTGGGGCATCCGAGCCTCGAGCCGGGCGCCCCCGCCGACCTGACGGTGTACGAGGTGGATCCGCGGACCGGGCCGGACGTGCTGGCCCGGCCGGGCCTGGTGATGCTCCGGGGTGCCGTCGTCACCCGCCGCGCCGCCTTCGCATGACCGTCCCCGAGCCACCCGACCCGGAGACCGCCGCGGCCCCGCCCCCGCCCGCGCCGTCGCGGCCCGCGCACCGGTGGGGCATCCCGGCTGCGCTGGTGGTGCTGGCCGTGAACCTCGCCGGCTTCACGCTGGGACCGGTCCTGGCCGGGGAGGGCTTCGTCGCCGAGACATACGTGCTCGCCATCATGGCCCCCACCCTGCTCGCGGGGGCGGCGGCCGTGGCGTTCAGCGTGTGGCGTGGCTGCGGACCCGTCGCCGACTTCGGACTGCCGCGGTCGTGGCCCGAGTTCCGCAACCAGCTCGGAATCGGCCTGCTCGGCGGGGGAATCGCGCTGCTCGGCGCGCTGATCCTGGCAGCTATCCTCGTCGTCGCCCTCGGCATCGACGCCGCCGATTCCCCGCTCACCGCCCTGGTCGGGTTGCCCACGGTGTGGAAACTGCTGCTCGTGGCCTGGGTGTGGTTCGGCGCCCCGCTCGGCGAGGAGCTGATGTTCCGCGGCATGCTCTGGGGGGCGCTCGAACGCCGGCCCGAGCGATGGTGGGGACGCCCGATCGGCGTCCTGACGATCACCACCGTCGTGTTCGCCATGTGGCATCAGGAGTGGTGGCGGCTGCCGGTCCTGTTGTGGGGCGGAGCGGCGATGGGGTTCGCGCGGCTGCGCGGCGGGTCGGTGTTCTCCTCCTGGGTGGCGCACTCGCTCAACAACACCCTGCCTGCGCTGAGCCTGCTGTTTCTGCTCTGACCTCCCGTTTTCGTCCCGGCGGGCGGATCTGGCAGAATAGATCGCTGTCGTCGCATCCGGTTACGTACCGCGCGGCGGTCACAGGATAGAGGCAAAACCGGGCGTGCCAGAAGGGCGCGTCGTCCGAATTGCACGTGACAGGCGTATTTCGCATGCGCCGAAGGAGATTCACAGCAGTGGCTGTCAAGATCAAGCTCACCCGTCTCGGCAAGATCCGCAACCCGCAGTACCGCATCGTGGTTGCCGACTCGCGCACCCGCCGCAACGGCCGCGCCATCGAGACCATCGGCAAGTACCACCCGAAGGAAGAGCCCTCGCTGATCGAGATCGACTCGGAGCGGGCCCAGTACTGGCTCGGAGTCGGTGCGCAGCCGACCGAGCCGGTCGAGAACCTCCTCAAGATCACCGGCGACTGGCAGAAGTACAAGGGCCTCCCCGGCACCGAGGGCACCCTGCGTAAGGCCGAGCCCAAGCCGTCCAAGCTCGAGCTGTTCCAGGCCGCCCTCGCGCAGGCCGAGAACGCGCCGGCTGCCGAGGCCGTCACGCCCAAGAAGAAGAAGGCCGCCAAGGAAGACACCGCGGAGGAGTCCTCCGTGTCCACCGAGGCTGCCGAGTAATGAGCACCGTTGTCGCCGATGCCGTCGAGCATCTCGTCCGTGGGATCGTCGCCAACCCCGACGACGTGCGTGTCGAGCTGATCACGGGCCGTCGGGGGCGCACCGTCGAGGTGCACGTGCACCCCGACGATCTCGGCAAGGTCATCGGCCGCGGCGGCCGCACCGCGACCGCCCTGCGGACCCTCGTCTCCGGTATCGGTGGCCGCGGGATCCGCGTCGACGTCGTCGACACCGACCAGTAGGCGCGCCGCGGTGGAGCTCGTGGTGGGCCGTGTCGCCAAGTCGCACGGCATCAAGGGTGAGGTGGTCGTCGAGGTTCGTACCGACGAACCCGAGGAGCGCTTCGCCGTCGGCGCCGTGCTGCACGGCCGCAAGCCCCGCGAGCAGAACCTGCAGACGTACACGGTGGAAGCCGCCCGGGAACACTCCGGGCGGCTTCTGCTGCGCCTGCGGGGGATCGCCGACCGCAGGGCCGCCGACGCCCTGCGCGGCACCCTGTTCCTCGTCGACAGCGCCGATCTGCCGCCGTCCGACGACCCGGACGAGTTCTACGACCACGAACTCGAGGGCCTGGCCGTACGCATCGTCGCGGGCCGGCCCGACGCCGGCACCGAGATCGGCACCGTTCGCGAGGTGCTGCACACTGCCGCCGGCGAACTGCTCGCCGTCCGTCCGGCCGGCGACGAACGGCGCGAACTGCTGATCCCGTTCGTCACCGCGATCGTGCCGACGGTGTCGCTCGCGGACGGCGTCATCGAGATCGATCCGCCGGAGGGTCTGCTCGACCCCGACTTCGGCTCGGAGACATAATCTCCCGTGCGATTCGACGTCGTCACCATCTTCCCCGAATACCTCGAGCCGCTGCGCGTTGCGCTGCTCGGCAAGGCCATCGACAAGGGCCTCGTCTCCGTCGGGATCCACAACCTGCGGGACTGGACCCACGACGTGCACAAGGCCGTCGACGACTCCCCGTACGGCGGGGGACCGGGCATGGTCATGAAGCCCACGGTGTGGGGGCCCGCCCTCGACGACGTGCTCGCCGGCCCCGACGGCGAACCCGACCCCGACGTGCTGCTCGTCGTCCCCACCCCGGCCGGCGTGCCGTTCGACCAGGCCACCGCGCAGCGCTGGGCCGGCGAGAAGCGCATCGTGTTCGCCTGCGGCCGCTACGAGGGCATCGACCAGCGCGTCTTCGACGACGCCGCCCGCCGGGTCCGGGTCGAAGAGGTCAGCATCGGCGACTACGTCCTCATCGGCGGCGAGGTCGCCGTCCTCGTCATGACCGAGGCCGTCGTGCGGCTGCTGCCCGGCGTCCTCGGCAATCAGCAGTCCCACCAGGAGGACTCCTTCTCCGACGGCCTCCTCGAGGGGCCCAGTTACACCCGCCCCGTCAGCTGGCGCGGCCTCGACGTGCCGCCGGTGCTGCTGTCCGGGGACCACGCCAAGATCGCCGCATGGCGCCGGGAGCGGGCGCTCGAGCGCACCCGCGAACGCCGACCCGACCTGCTCGCCGACTGACCGACCACGGTCAGTGCGCGCCGGCGCCGCCGAACACCGTGCGGACCACCTCGGTGACCGTGTCCCGCGCGTGCTGCGCGCTCGCATCCCCGGTCACGTCGAACAGTGCCGTGTCCGGCAGATCGGCCCACCGGTCGTCGCCGTCGTCGTAATGCACGAGTTCGCGGGCGAGCACCACCAGCACATACCGCTCGTCCTCGCCGACGAACCCCGTGGACAGGTGGATCCAGCGCCCGTCGAGGCAGCACATCCAGCCCTGCTTCACGCCGAGTCCCGTCGTGTCGGCCAGCCCGTCCGGCAACCCGAAATGCTGGTCGTACCCGTCGGTGCCGACAGGAGCGGCGGCACGCAGGTGCCCGACGATCGTCGCGCGGCCCCACTCGTCCAGCCCGCCCGTGCCGTCGAGCAGGTCCGCGTACCAGGTGATCAGGTCCGACGCGGTGGTGACGGTGTTCCACCACAGCCCGTCCGCGGGCGCGACGGTGCCGGTGAGCGCGTGCCGCGCGGCGGTGCGCTCGACGATCTCCGAGTCGCCGTGCCGGAACCACAGGTCGTTCGCCGCCGAGTCGTCCGACGACTCGAGCATCGCGGTGATCCGGTCGTAGTCACTGCCGCCGAGCGGCAATTCGCCGGTCGCCGCCCGGTACAGCAGGTCGTCGGCGATGAACAGCTTGGCCACCGACGCGGTCTCGATCGGCACGTCGACGCCCCCGACGACCCGGCGCCCGGTCCGACGATCGAGCGCGGCGAGCGTCACGTCGGCGCCGCGTCCGGCGGCGGTCGCCGCCGCGGCCGTCATCCGGTCGGGCAGCGAACCGAGCGGTTCCAGCGGGCCCGGGGACTCGACGGCGGCGGCCGGCAGGGCGACCGGCGACACGACCGGCTCCGGGCCGCACCCACCCACCGTCGCTGCCGTCAGCAACGACAGCGCCAGCACCGCCCAGCGGCCGCCGCGCACCCGGGACATTCCCACGCTCCTGTAGTCGATTGTCGGGCGAACTCGCCCCACCGTCCACCTCGGAGGCGGGCGCGCCCACGCGCGTCACCGAGGGCGGAGGAAGGATAACGGTAGGGTCGACCGCTGTGACGACCGCTCTCAAGACCGTGAATCAGCGCATCGCCGAGGAACTCGACGTCCGGGAAGGTCAGGTCGCCGCGGCGGTCGACCTGCTCGACGGCGGCGCAACGGTGCCGTTCATCGCGCGCTACCGCAAGGAGGTCACCGGCGCGCTCGACGACGCCCAGCTCCGGCAGCTCGAGGAACGCCTGCGATACCTGCGAGAGCTCGACGAGCGCCGCACCGCGGTGCTCGAATCCATCGAGTCGCAGGGCAAGCTCGACGACGAGCTGCGCACGCAGATCCTCCTCGCCGACACCAAGGCCCGGCTCGAGGACATCTACCTGCCGTTCAAGCCGAAGCGGCGCACCAAGGCGCAGATCGCGCGGGAGGCGGGCCACGAGCCTGTCGCCGACGCCCTCATCGGCGACCCCGCCACCGATCCCGCGCAGTACAGCGCCGAACAGCTCGACGGCGCCCGCGCCATCCTCGTCGAACGCTTCGCCTAGGACGCCGACCTCGTCGGCGAACTGCGTGACGCGATGTGGACCCGCGGACAGCTGAAGTCCACCGTGCGTCCCGGCAAGGAAACCGAGGGCGCCAAGTTCGCCGACTACTTCGGCTTCTCCGAGCCCTTCACCGACCTGCCCTCGCACCGCATCCTCGCGGTGCTGCGCGGCGAGAAGGAAGAGGTGCTCAGCCTGTCGCTCGAGCCGGACGCCGAGGAACCCGAGCCCGGGCAGCGCACCTACTTCGAAGGCCGCATCGCCGCCCGCTTCGGCATCGCCGACGAGGGCCGGCCCGCCGACAAGTGGCTCCTCGACACCGTCCGCTGGGCGTGGCGCACCAAGCTGCTGGTCTCCCTGGCCCTCGACACCCGCATGCGGCTGCGGCAGTCCGCCGAGAAGGACGCCGTCGACGTGTTCGCCGCCAACCTGCGCGACCTGCTGCTCGCGGCCCCCGCCGGCACCCGGCCGACGATGGGACTCGACCCCGGCTTCCGCACCGGCACCAAGGTCGCCGTCGTCGACGCCACCGGTAAGGTCGTCGCGCACGACACCATCTACCCGCACCAGCCGCACAACAAGTGGGACCAGGCCCTGGCCACCCTCGCGCGGCTCGTCGCGCAGCACGGGGTGGAACTGATCGCGATCGGGAACGGCACCGCCTCCCGCGAAACCGACGCCCTCGCCACCGAGCTGATCGCCAAGTCCGGCGCCACGAATCTCACCAAGATCGTGGTGTCCGAGGCCGGCGCGTCCGTGTACTCGGCGTCGGCGTACGCGTCGAAGGAACTGCCGGACCTCGACGTGTCGATCCGCGGTGCGGTGTCCATCGCCCGGCGCCTGCAGGACCCGCTCGCCGAGCTCGTCAAGATCGATCCCAAGTCCATCGGCGTCGGCCAGTACCAGCACGACGTGTCCGAGACGATGCTCGCCCGCTCCCTCGGCGCGGTCGTCGAGGACGCGGTGAACGCCGTCGGCGTGGACGTCAACACCGCCTCGGTGCCGTTGCTCGCCCGGGTGTCGGGCATCGCGTCGTCCCTCGCGGAGAGCATCGTCGCCCATCGAGATCAGCACGGCCCGTTCCGCACCCGCAAGGCCCTCACGGACGTGCCGCGCCTCGGCCCGAAGGCGTTCGAGCAGTGCGCCGGCTTCCTGCGGATTCCCAACGGCGACGACCCGCTCGACACCTCGAGCGTGCACCCCGAGGCGTACCCGGTGGTGCGGCGCATCGTCGAACGGAACGGCGGCGACGTGCGCGAGCTCATCGGCAACACCGCGGTGCTGCGCCGGCTGCGGCCGGCGGAGTTCGTCGACGACCGCTTCGGCCTGCCCACCGTCACCGACATCATCGCCGAGCTCGAGAAGCCGGGCCGTGACCCGCGCCCGGAGTTCAAGACCGCGACGTTCGCCGCCGGCGTGGAAAAGGTCGCCGACCTGAAGCCCGGCATGGTGCTCGAGGGTGTGGTCACCAACGTCGCGGCGTTCGGCGCGTTCGTCGACGTCGGGGTGCATCAGGACGGCCTCGTGCACGTGTCCGCGATGTCCCGCAGCTTCGTCCAGGACCCGCACGACGTCGTCAAGTCCGGCGAGGTGGTCAAGGTCAAGGTGCTCGACGTGGACGTGCCCCGGCAGCGGATCAGCCTGACGCTGCGCCTCGACGACGAGATCCCCGCCCCCGATGCCCCCGCCGGCGGTGCCGACCCGCGCGGTCCGCAGGACCGCGGCGGGCGCCGGCCCGGCGGCCAGCGGCAGGGTGGGAAGCGGCAGGGCGGACAGGGACAGGGCGGACAGGGGCAGGGCGGCCGTCGCGGCGACCGTCGCCAGGACGCCGCGCCCGCCGCCGGATCGATGGCGGACGCGCTGCGGCGCGCCGGATTCGGCAAGTAGATGCTCCCCGGGCCGCGCCGACTACCGGCGCGGCCCGCTTCCTGACATCCTCGGGAGCATGCAGCCCACGGTGACGACCGGCCGCGCGCCGAAGGACCCGCTCCGCCTCGTCGACGGCGTTCCGAGGGCGATCACGCGGTGACTGCGGTGACCGAGTGGCTGCAGCGCGAGATCATCGAGCGCGGGCGGCTGCCGCTGCTGTTCTTCCTGCTCGGCTTCCTCCTCGCGTTCCTCTTCATCCGGTTCAGTGTCCGCATGATCCGCGCCCAGGTGCGCTGGTGGCCCGGCAATGTCACCCCCGGCGGGCACCACGTGCACCACGTGGTGTTCGGCGTGGTCACCATGGTGATCGCGGGCGGGTCCCTGATCGCGGTCTACGAGGACGGCACGCAGACCACCGGAGCCGCCCTGGCCACGCTCTTCGGCATCGGGACCGCGCTCGTGCTCGACGAGTTCGCCCTGATCTTCTATCTCAACGACGTGTACTGGGAGCAGGAGGGACGCGTCTCGGTGGATGCGGTCTTCGTCGCGATCGCCGTCACCGGCCTGGTGCTGCTCGGCCTGCAGCCCCTCGAATTCGCCGACGTCACCAACTTCCGGGAGGACCCGTCGTGGGTCACCCGCACGCTGATCGCCCTTTCCGCGCTCGCAAATCTCGCCCTCGCGGCGGTCGTGCTGGCCAAGGGCAAGATCTGGACGGGCCTGATCGGCCTGTTCGTCTTCCCGCTGCTGCTGATCGGTGCGGTGCGCCTGTCGCGGCCCGGTGCCCCCTGGGCGCGGTGGCGCTACAGCGGCAAGGTCCGCAAGATGCGCCGCGCGATCGAACGCGAGAGGCGCTATCGGCGCCCGGTGATCCGGGCGAAGATCTTCGTACAGGACCTCGTCGCGGGCAAACCGACGATGGACACCGTGCACGGGGCCGTCGAGCACTCCCGCGTCGCCGCCGAAGCCGAACTGGCCCGCACGGTGCACGCCGCGCCCCCGCCGATTTCCGCCACCCCGGCACCGTCTGGCACAATTGACGGGTTGCCCGGCTCGGGCACGCATACCTGACCTGGGCACGAACCAGTCGAGCACCGCCTTCCGGCGGATGCCGCTCGGTTCCTCTGCTCATGCGAACAAGCGAGGATGACAACCGATGAACACCCTGGACTTCCTGGACGCCAAGTCCCTGCGCGACGACATTCCGGACTTCCGTGCCGGCGACACCCTGAACGTGCACGTGAAGGTCATCGAGGGCTCCAAGGAGCGCGTGCAGGTCTTCAAGGGCGTCGTGATCCGTCGCCAGAACGGTGGCATCCGCGAGACCTTCACCGTGCGCAAGGTGTCGTTCGGCGTCGGCGTCGAGCGGACCTTCCCGGTGCACAGCCCCAACCTCGCGAAGATCGAGGTCGTCACCCGCGGTGACGTGCGTCGCGCCAAGCTGTACTACCTGCGTGAGCTGCGTGGCAAGGCCGCCAAGATCAAGGAAAAGCGCTGACCTCGTCGCGCTGACCGCCAGGCCCCGAGTAGCCCGGTCCGGATTCGTTCCGGGCCGGGCTACTCTGATTCGGTGGCAGATTCATCGCGAGACCCGGCCGTGCCGGAGATGCAGCAGCGCAGCACCGACGACACGCCCGAACGCGATCGGAAACAGGACAAGAAGGAGAAGTCGTTCCTGCGGGAACTGCCCGTCCTGATCCTCGTCGCACTTGTGCTGAGCTTCCTGCTCCAGACCTTCGTCGCGCGGGTCTACCTCATCCCCTCGGAATCGATGGAACCCACGCTGCACGGCTGCCCCGGCTGCACCGGCGACCGGATCGTCGTCGAGAAGATCGGCTATCGCTTCGGCGACCCCCGGCCCGGCGACGTCGTGGTCTTCCGTGGCCCCGACTCCTGGTCCACCGGCTACGTCTCCACCCGCTCCGACAACGTCGTGATCCGCGGCGTGCAGGAGGTCGGATCCCTCGTCGGACTCGTCCCGCCCGACGAGAACGACCTCGTCAAGCGTGTGATCGCCGTCGGCGGGCAGACCGTCGAATGCTGCGACGACCAGGGCCGCGTCCTCGTCGACGGCAAGCCCCTCGACGAGCCGTACATCGAGATGGACTTCCCGTTCACACCCGGCGTGGTCACCTGCGAGACCGAGGTGCGCTCGGGCCGGTGCTTCGGGCCGGTCACCGTGCCGGACGGTCACATCTGGGTCATGGGCGACAACCGCTCCAACTCCGCGGACTCCCGCTACCACGTCGCCGACGAGAACCAGGGCACCATCCCGATCGACAACGTGATCGGCAAGGCCCGGTTCATCGTCCTGCCGCCGTCGCGGTGGGGCACCATCGATTCCCCGGAGATCCAGCAACCGTGACGTCGTGGCCGCCGCGTGCCGTGATCCGCAGGTCCGCGGGCCTGCGCACCATGGAATCGACGCTCGTGCGGTGCGGGCTCGGGCCGGTCGCGGGTGTCGACGAGGCGGGCCGCGGCGCCTGCGCCGGGCCGCTGGTCGTCGCCGCCTGCATCCTCGATCCCAAACCGCACCCGTCGCTCGCGCGCCTCGACGACTCCAAGAGGCTCACCGAGAAGACCCGCGAGGAGTTGTTCCCGATCATCCGCCGTCGCGCGGTGGCGTGGAGCGTGGTGATCGTGCCGGCGGCCGAGATCGACGGCATCGGCGTGCACGTGGCCAACATCGAGGGCATGCGCCGTGCGGTGATGCGGCTGTCCGTCGCGCCCGGGTACGTCCTCACCGACGGCTTCCGGGTGCCCGGCCTGCCGGCACCGTCACTGCCGGTCATCGGCGGCGACGCCGCGGCGGCCTGTATCGCGGCGGCGAGCGTGCTCGCAAAGGTCACCCGGGACCGGATCATGGTCGACCTCGACGGCGAACTGCCCGGCTACGGCTTCGCCGTCCACAAGGGCTACAGCACCCCCGCGCACATGGCGGCATTGCGGGACCTCGGCCCCAGCCGGGAGCATCGGCTGCGGTACGCCAACGTTGCCGCCCTCCTCGGCGACGACCCCGGCCACGGCCGATTCGGCTCCGACGAGGCGGATGCGGGATGATGGATCAACACACCAGAACGGGAGGACACCGAGACCGATGAGTGCCGAGGATCTCGAGAAGTACGAAACCGAGATGGAGCTCTCGCTGTACCGGGAGTACCGGGACATCGTCGGTCAGTTCGCGTACGTCGTGGAGACCGAGCGACGGTTCTATCTCGCCAACGCGGTCGAACTGCTGCCGCACAACTCCGGGGGCGAGGTGTACTTCGAGGTGCGCATGTCCGATGCGTGGGTGTGGGACATGTACCGCCCCGCCCGCTTCGTCAAACACGTCCGGGTCATCACCTTCAAGGACGTCAACATCGAAGAGCTCGACAAGCCGGACCTGCGCCTGCCCGACAAGCTGGGGTAGCGCCCCCTACATCCGGCACGTGGCCGAATGTCACATTCCTTCGATCCGATCGAAGCGGTGTGACATTCGGCCACGTGCCGTTCCGGGCCCTATCCGCGTCGGCCGAAGTTGTCCACACCCGGCGAGTTCATCCACAGATTTCGCGATCCGGCCCGGTGCGGACCGCGGAGGACCTTCGCGTGGCGCACAGTGGTCGCCACACAGGGAGGGACGGGGATGGGACGCAATCAGCAGGTGGGGGCGATGGGGGAGGACCTGGCGGCCGAGTTTCTCGAGTCGGCGGGCATGGTGGTGCTCGCGCGGAACTGGCGCAGCCGGTACGGGGAACTCGATCTGATCGCCGAGGACGGCGACACGGTGGTGTTCGTGGAGGTCAAGACCCGCACCGGCCTCGGATACGGCACGCCCGCCGAGGCGGTGACCGCGGTGAAGGCGGACCGGATCCGCCGGCTGGCCGCGTTGTGGTTGTCCGGCCGGCAGCAACGGTGGCGGCGGGTGCGGGTCGACGTGGTCACGGTGCTGCTCCCACAGCGGGGTGAACCCTTGATCACCCACCGGCGGCAGGTGCTGTGATGGCGCTGGGGAAGGCGTACTCGGTGGCCGTCACGGGGGTGGACGGGCAGGTCGTGGAAGTCGAGGCCGACATCGGCCGCGGCCTGCCGGGAGTGAAGATGGTGGGCCTGCCCGACACCGCGCTGCAGGAGTCCCGGGATCGGGTGCGCGCGGCGGTGACGAATTCCGGTGGTGAGTGGCCGGATTCGCGGGTGGTACTGGCCCTGTCGCCGGCGACGCTGCCGAAGGTGGGCAGCGTCTACGACCTCGCCCTGGCGTGCGCGGTGCTCAATGCTGCCAAGTCGATTCCGCCCGAGGGGGTTTCGCGGACGGTTCTGCTCGGAGAGCTGGCGCTCGACGGCCGGGTGCGGTCGGTGCGCGGGGTACTGCCGGCGGTGCTGTCCGCCAAACGCGCCGGGTGGGAGCGGGTGGTGGTCCCGGCCTCCACGATGTCCGAGGCCGGGCTGGTCGACGGCATCGACATCTACGGGGCGGACACCCTCACCGAGGTGGTGCTGTGGCTGCGCGGAGACGGCCCCCTCGAGCGGCCCGGTCCCCGGCCGGTGGGGGAGCGGCCGGGGCGGGCGGACATGAGCGAGGTGGTCGGTCAGCACGAGGCGCGACGGGCCATCGAGATCGCCGCCGCCGGCGCGCACCACCTGATGCTCACCGGCCCACCCGGCATCGGGAAGACGATGCTCGCCCAGCGGCTTCCCGGGGTGCTGCCGGAGCTGACGGAGGAACAGGCGCTCGAGGTGACCGCGATCCACTCCGTCGCCGGAACCCTGTCGGCGGACCGGCCGCTCATCACCGACCCGCCGTTCATCGCTCCGCACCACACCGCCTCGGTCAGCTCGCTCGTCGGTGGGGGCAGCGGCATGGCCAAACCCGGTGCGGTCAGCCGTGCACACCGTGGTGTGCTGTTCCTCGACGAGGTCGCCGAGATGGGCACCAAGGCGCTCGAGGCGCTGCGGACCCCGATCGAGGACGGCGAGGTGCGGATCGCCCGCCGCGACGGCGTCGCGCGCTATCCGGCGCGGTTCCAGCTCATTCTCGCCGCCAACCCGTGCCCGTGTGCCCCGCCGCGCGACGCGGACTGCGTGTGCCCGCCCACCGCCCGACGTCGCTACCTGGGCAAGCTGTCGGGTCCGCTGCTGGACCGGGTGGACCTGCGGGTCCGGATGGAATCGGTGGCCACCGGCGCCCTGATGGGGGAGGCGGGCGAGAGCACCGAGGACGTGCGCGCCCGGGTGGCCCGCGCCCGGGCCGCGGCGGCGGACCGGTGGGGCGCGCACGGATGGAGCACCAACGCCGAGGTGCCCGGCCCTGCACTCCGGCAGAAGTTCCGCCTGCCCGCCGCGGCGCTCAAGCCGGTCGAATGGGCGCTGCGGAAGGGGGCGATCACCGCCCGTGGGGCCGATCGGGCGTTGCGCGTCGCCTGGACGTTGGCGGACCTGGCCGAACTGGACGCACCGGGTGAGGTGCAGGTGGCGGCGGCGCTGGATTTCCGGGATCGGGGGACGGCGTGAGCGCGGCGGAGGCGCGCCGGCTGGCGTGGGCGTATCTGTCGACGGTCGCCCAGGGGGCGTCGCGGATGCTGAATGCTGCGATCGAGGCTGACGGCCCGGAGGCGGTCGCCGCGGCCGTGCGCGACGGCTCGATCGGCGGCGCGTTACGCCGGCGCACCGCCGCACGTGCCCATCTCGACACGGCGGCGCAGGATCTGGAACTCGTCGCGCGGCTGGGTGGACGGTTGGTGACGCCGGACGACGCGGAGTGGCCGGCGTGGCAGTTGCTGGCGTTCGACGGGCTCGACGGCGCGGACACCGACGCGGCGCCGGTGGCGTTGTGGGTGGTGGGTCGGCGGCGCATCGACGAGCTGGTCGAGCGGTCCGTCGCCGTGGTCGGCACGCGTGCGGCGAGCGGCTACGGGGAGAACGTGACCGCGGAGATCGCCGGGGACCTGGCGATGGACGGGTGGGCGGTGCTGTCGGGGGCGGCCTTCGGGGTCGATGCCGCGGCGCATCGGGCGGCGCTGGGGGTCGGCGGCGCGACCATGGCGGTGCTCGCGTGCGGGGTGGACCGGGCGTATCCGGCGGCGCACACCGGGTTGCTGCGGCAGATCGCCGAGCACGGGGCGGTGGTCAGCGAGTATCCGCCCGGGACGGTGCCGGCGCGGTTCCGGTTCCTGGCCCGCAACCGGCTGGTCGCCGGGCTCGGCGGAGGTGTGCTGGTGGTGGAGGCGGGGTGGCGCAGCGGGGCGCGGAACACGGCGGCGTGGGGGCGGCGGCTGGGGCGGCCGGTGCTGGCGGTTCCGGGGCCTGTGACGTCGGCGGCGTCGCAGGGCTGTCATCGGATGATCCGGGAGCAGGAGGCACGGCTGGTGGGCACCGCGCGCGAAGTGGTCGAGGAGATCGGCCCGATGGGCGTGAGCGACGACGGCGACGGGCGGTGGGCGCGTGCGCTCGACGGGCTCTCGGGCGACATGGCGGCCGTGTACGAGGCCCTGCCGGCGGTGGGGGCGGTGTCGGCGCAGCAGCTGTCGGAGGCGTCGGGGCTGCTCGTGGAGCGGGTGCGGGCGGCGTTGCCGCTGCTCGAGCTGGAGGGACACGTGCAGCGGGAGGGGGCCGGATGGTCGCGCAGCGCGTGAGGGTCAGGACTGCTCGTGCCCGCGCAGCTCCTCGGCTTTGGACAGGATGGGCTTGTAGTACTTGTCGCCGAGCACCTTCGTCACCTGGGCCGCGAGCTCGGTCTCCCCGGTCTGGAGCAGGATGTACTCGAGTTCGGCCAGCTGTGCGCCGATCGTCTCGCGCCGGCGGTCCGTGTCCTCGAGGGCGCCGACCAGGCTGGTCAGGTACTGCGACGTGACGGTGTTCATCGTTTCTCGCATACCGCAACGATGGCGGAATTCCGTCGCGATTTCGGCGGATCGGGCGATCCCGGTGGTGCCACCGCGAGGCGGTGCTGTGGCTGCGGCCAGCCGGCACGCGTAGGCTGCAATAGTTAGGTAAGCCTGAGCAAATACGGAGGTGGGCGTGGCCCCGAAGACCCCGCGATCGACGACCCTGACGGTGACGGGCAGCGAACGCCTGACCCCGCACCTGGTGCGGGTCCACCTCGGCGGTCCCGGGTTCGATGAGTTCGAACCCGGCCCGTACACCGACTCGTACGTCAAACTCGAGCTGGACGCAGGCGGCGAGACGGTCCTGCGCACCTACACGGTGCGGGCCGTGGACCCGCGGGCCAGGCAGATCGCGATCGACTTCGTCGTCCACGGCGATCACGGTGTCGCCGGACCCTGGGCGGCGTCCGTCCGGCCGGGGCAGACCGTCGTGGTCCGCGGGTCGGGCGGCGCCTACCGCCCCGATCCGGAGGCCGACTGGCACCTGCTCGCCGGTGACGAGACCGCGATACCGGCCGTCGCCGCGGCGCTCGACGCCCTGGCGCCGGACGCGCTGGGCCGGGTGTTCCTCGAGGTCGCCGGCGCCGCCGACGAAATCGACCTCGCGGCGCCCGCCGGGGTCGAGGTCACCTGGCTGCACCGCGGCTCCGGCGCCGGGGCCGTCGGGTCGGACCTCTCCGGCGCGAACGCGCCGCTCGTCGCCGCGGTGACCGGCGCCGAGTGGCTTCCGGGAGATCCGCACGTGTTCATCCACGGCGAGGCGGAGACCGTCATGCACCACCTGCGGCCGTACATCCGCAAGACCCGCGGGGTTCCGGCGGCACGCGCGTCGATCTCCGGGTACTGGCGGCGCGGCCGCAGCGAGGAGGGCTTCCGGGAGTGGAAGCGCGAACTCGCGACGGTCGAGGCGCGGTGAGGGTGCTCAGGCGCGCTCGCGGGTGAGGGTGAGCAGCGCGGTCATGGACAGCGCGGCCGAGATCGCTATCGCCAGCGCCATCGGCAGCGCGGTGTCCTCCCCGCCGAGCCCGACCAGCGGCGACACCAGGGCGGCCAGGCCGAACTGGGACGCGCCCATGACCGCCGAACCGGTGCCCGCGGCCTTCGGTACCTGCCCCTGCGCCAGCGCCGTCGCGTTGCCCATGACGAAGCCCAGGCTGGAGACGACGAGGAACAGCAGCGGCAGCACCAACCAGCGGTTCGTGTCGGCCACCAGGACCGCGAGCACCAGCAGCACCCCGGCGGCCAGCATCTGGGTCACGCCGTAGCGCAACAGGTTCCGCACCTCGAAGCGGCCGATGAGCCGGGTGTTGACGATGTTGCCTGCGACGAGGCCCACCGAGTTGACGGCGAAGATCAGGGAGAACTGTCCCGGTGTCATGCCCAGGACCTCCTGGACCACGAACGGTGACGCGGAGATGTACGAGAACATGGCGCCGAAGCCGAGCGCGAACGTCGCGGCGTAGCCCACGAACCGCCGGTTTCCGATCACCGTGCCGAAGTTGCGGGCGAGCGTCTCCAGGCCCCCGCTGTGGCGTCGCTCGGGCGGCAGGGTCTCCGGGACGACCGTGAGCACGGCGACGATCATCAGCACGGCCAGGCCCGTCAGGACCCAGAATATGCCACGCCAGCCGATGGGCCCCAAGAGGACGCCGCCCAGCAGGGGCGCGACGATCGGTGCCACACCGCCGATGATCATCATGATGCTGAACAGGCGGGCGGCCTCGTTGCCGCGGGCGCGGTCCGCGATCACCGCGCGCGCCAACACGATTCCCGTGCCGCCGCTGAAGCCCTGGATCAATCGTGCCGCGATGAGCACCTCCACCGTCGGTGCCGTCGCGCACAGGGCGCTGCTCAGGGCCAGGACGACGGTGCCCGCCAGCAGCAGGCGGCGCCGGCCCCACCCGTCGGAGAGCGGGCCCACGATCAGCTGCCCGACACCCAGGCCGGCCATGAACGTGGTGAGAGTGAGCTGGATACCGACCGTGCTGGTGCCGAGGCTCTCCGACATGACCGGCAGTCCGGGCAGATACATGTCGGTGGCCAGAGGCGCGGTGGCGGAGAGCAATGCCAGTCCGAACAGCATCGGCAACGGAATCGTTTTACTCACGAACTAACCTTAGTGTGCCCTCGGTCGGCGTGTTCGGTTGCGTGGGCGGTGCCCACGGCGCACGGTGACGGCCATGGACACCGCGCTGCCGCCGCCCCTCGCCGTGCACCTCGAGGAGTTCGTCGAGCACCTCGACCTGCAGGGCGGCCGGTCGGCCCACACGATCCGCGCATACACCACCGACATCCGCACCCTCCTCGCCCACCTCGAGGCCGGCCACCCGGATGCGCGGATCGCCGACCTCACCCTCGAGGTGCTCCGCTCCTGGCTCGCCGGCCAGGTGGCGAGTGGCGCCGCCCGTACGACCCTGGCGCGGCGCACCTCCTCCGCCCGCACCTTCTGCGCGTGGCTCGCTCGCACGGGCCGGCTCGACCACGATCCCGCGGCGCGGCTGGCATCGGCCCGCACCCATCGCAATCTCCCGCCGGTACTGCGTGCCGACCAGGCATGTGAGGTGATGACCGCCGCGGAAGCCGGTGCGCGCGAGATGGAGCCGGTGGCGCTGCGGGATCGGCTCGTGCTGGAACTGCTGTATGCGACGGGTATCCGGGTCGGTGAGCTGTGCGGGCTCGACGTCGACGACGTCGACACCGAGCGCAGGGCGCTGCGCGTGCTCGGCAAGGGCAACAGGGAACGGACCGCGCCGTACGGGGCGCCCGCGGCCGCCGCGCTCGACGCGTGGCTACGCACCGGGCGGCCCGCCCTCGCGCGCCCGGATGCGGGGCCCGCCCTGCTGCTCGGCAAACGCGGCGGCCGGCTGGGCCCGCGCCAGGTCCGTACCGTGGTCCACGAGACCGTGGCCGCCGTCCCCGGCGCCCCGGATCTTGCGCCGCACGGGCTGCGGCACAGCGCCGCAACACACCTGCTCGAGGGGGGCGCCGACCTGCGGGTGGTGCAGGAGCTGCTGGGGCACTCGAGCCTGGCGACGACCCAGCTCTACACCCATGTCTCGGTAGCACGGCTGCGTGCGGCGCACGAACAGGCGCATCCGCGGGCGTGACCTGCACGCGGCGACGGCCGCGCCGTGACCTGCGCGCGGCGACGGCCGCGACGCGGTTTGGTACGGTCGCCGCCGCATCTGCTGTGCAATCCGGGGGGATCAGTGGCATACGACGAGTCGACGCACGCTCTGCCTGCCTGGCTTCGGGACGAGCCGACGCCCGACCCGGCGCCGACCGGTCGCCGGGGCAGGCGACGGGGGAGCGACCGGACGGTCGGGGCGCCCGTCGAGGCCGAGCCGCCCGTGCAGCCGCCGGCGGCGGCCGAGCCGGTTCGCCTCCCGGCCCCGGTGCCGTCGGTTCCGTTCGGCATGCCACCACGACGCCGTCCCGACTCCGTGCCCGAACCGCCGGTCGCCGAGGCGGCGGTTCCTGAATCGACGGTCGCCGAACCCGCGATCCCCGAACCGGCGGCCACCGAGCCGGCGGCGACCGAGCCGGCGGTCGCCGAATCACCGGTAGCCGAAGCCGCGGCCACCGGGCCGGCAACCGTCGACGGTCCGGAAGAGGCCGTGCCGCCGAGTGATCCGGCGGAGCGTCGCCCCGCCGAGCCCGTGCCGGCTTCGCCGGAGTCCGGCTCGGAACCCGAAGAGGTACCCCCGCAGATGTCGGAAGATAATGCGGCGCAGCCTTGTTCGATCACATCCGCGTCGTCGTCCCGAGAGTTCTCGTCGGAGCCCGACGCGCCGGAGCCTCGGCCGTCGAACCTGGACCTGACCTCCGGTGCGCTCGTCCGGCGGTCCCGTCGCACCCCGGTGACCGGCTGGCGGCGCAGCGTGCACCGGCTCACCGGAGGAATCCTCGCGCCCGGCGAATCGGCCGACGAGGCACACAGGCGTGAGCTCGTCGACCGGGTCCGGCAGCCGATCAGCGGCGACTACCGGATCGCCGTGCTCTCCCTCAAGGGCGGTGTCGGGAAGACGACGACCACCGTCGGGCTCGGCGCCACGTTCGCCTCGTTGCGGGGAGACTGTGTGATCGCGGTCGACGCGAATCCCGACTTCGGCACGCTCGCACAGCGGGTGCCTCAGCAGACCGAGTCCACGGTGCGTGACCTGCTCGCCGCGGCCCCGCGGATCTCCCGCTACTCCGACGTCCGCGCGCACACTTCCCAGGCACCGAGCCGCCTCGAGGTACTTGCGAGTGAACGCGACCCGGCCGTGTCGGAGGCGTTCAGCGAGGACGACTACCGTCGGGTCGTCGAGATCCTGCGGGTGTACTACAACGTCGTCCTCACCGACTGCGGAACGGGCATCATGCATTCGGCCATGCGTGGTGTGCTCGCCCTCGCCCACGCCCTCGTGCTGGTTGCGTCCCCGGCGATCGACGGGGCCCGGAGCGCCGCGGCGACCCTCGACTGGCTGCAGCACCACGGGTTCGGGGCGCTCGTCGAACGCACCGTCGTGGTGATCAGCGCTGCCCGGCCCGGGGCCACCAACATCGACATGGAGGCTGTGACGGGACACTTCCTCGCGCGGTGCCGGGCCGTGCAGGTGGTGCCGTTCGACGAGCACCTCGCCGAGGGGGCCGAGATCGACCTCGGCCTGCTCCGCCCGGCCACCCGCCGGGCCTTCCTCGAGCTCGCCGCCATGGTCGCCGACGACTTCGCGACGGTATCGGGGCGGCACGCCGCCGACCGTCGCGCGTAGCGGTGCGGAGCCGCGACCTGGCCGACCGTCGCGCGTAGCGGTGCGGAGCCGTGGCCTACGGGAAACCGGCTCGAGACGGATCACCGACCGCACGAGCGGCACGGGGTCGAGGTAGTCGTCGCGGTCCCGGCGCAGTCCCCAGTGCAGGCATGCCGCGGCGGCGCAGCCCTCGTGGCCCGGCTCGAGGGTGCCGAGCGGATCACCCCGTTCCACGCGCCGGCCGGCCGTCACCGTCGCGGTCACCGGCTCGTAGGTGGTGCGCAGCCCGCCGGCGTGCTCCACCGAGACGACGGGTTTGCCGGCGACGGTCCCGGCGAACACCACCACCCCGGCGCCGGCGGCGAGCACCGGCTGACCGGGCCGGCCGGTGAGGTCGGCGCCGCGGTGTCCGGGAAGCCAGTCGTGCTCGGGACCGTCGAAGGGGCGGGCCACGGTCGGCCGTGGATGCAGCGGCCAACCGAACTCGCGGGCGGCGGCCGCGGCGGGAACCGAACCCGCGAGCGCGGTGAGCGCGGTCAGGATGGCGATCCCGGCGATCTTCATCCGCCCAGCGTGCCGGGCGGCGCCGGCGTGCGACAGGGCCTCGTCGACATTGTGGACAACCACCCGATCCATCCACAGATCGGCCGAACCGGCCTGCTGATCAGGCAGTTGTGGTTCCCGCGGTGCAAGGCCGTACACTGTTCGAGCGGTCTGTGTTCGCAGATCGACTTCGCGCGTCCGCGCGCTGATCGCCGCCCGGTGTTCCGGGCGCCATCGGAAAATGGCCGTCGGCCGGTCCCGCAAGGGTCCGACGGGCATGCGGACGCCAGGGCGGGGATCACCCGATCTCCCGCGGCAACCGAACCGAAAGAGAGAACAGCCATGGCTGTCGTAACAATGAAGCAGCTGCTCGACAGCGGCGCCCACTTCGGCCACCAGACCCGTCGCTGGAACCCGAAGATGAAGCGGTTCATCTTCACCGACCGCAACGGCATCTACATCATCGACCTGCAGCAGACCCTGACGTACATCGACAAGGCGTACGAGTTCATCAAGGAGACGGTCGCCCACGGTGGCACCGTGCTGTTCGTCGGCACCAAGAAGCAGGCGCAGGAGTCCATCGCGGAAGAGGCCACCCGGGTCGGGATGCCCTACGTGAACCAGCGCTGGCTCGGCGGCATGCTCACCAACTTCTCCACCGTCCACAAGCGCCTGCAGCGCCTGAAGGAGCTGGAGTCGATGGAGCAGACCGGTGGCTTCGAGGGTCGCACCAAGAAGGAAATTCTCATGCTCACGCGTGAGAAGACCAAGCTCGAGCGCACCCTCGGCGGCATCCGCGACATGGCCAAGGTGCCGTCGGCGATCTGGGTCGTCGACACCAACAAGGAGCACATCGCCGTCGGCGAGGCCCGCAAGCTGAACATCCCGGTCGTCGCGATCCTCGACACCAACTGCGATCCCGACGTCGTCGACTACCCGATCCCGGGCAACGACGACGCGATCCGTTCGGCCGCGCTGCTGACCAAGGTCGTCGCCTCCGCCGTCGCCGAGGGCGTGCAGGCCCGCGCCGGCCAGAGCGCCGACAAGGACGCCAAGCCGGAGTCCGGCGCCGGCGAGCCGCTCGCCGAGTGGGAGCAGGAGCTGCTCGCGCAGGCCACCCCCGCCGCCGAGGCCGAGGCTCCGGCCGCCGAGGCCGAGGTTCCCGCCGCCGACGCGGCGCCCTCCGCCGAAGCCTGATCCGATGCGCGGCCCCGACCGGTAGATCCTGAGATCATGGTCGGGGCCGTCGCACGCGACCGCGCCGCATCAGTGCACACGCACGCGACCGAGCCGCATCAGAGGAAACTCCCGCGCGAGCACCCATCGCGCACAACAGACACAGGAGGCTCGCTTCCCATGGCGAACTACACCGCCGCCGACGTCAAGCGTCTGCGTGAGCTCACCGGCTCCGGAATGCTGGCGTGCAAGAACGCGCTCGCCGACAACGACGGCGACTTCGACAAGGCCGTCGAGCAGCTGCGCATCAAGGGCGCCAAGGACGTGGGCAAGCGCGCCGAGCGCTCCACCGCCGAGGGCCTGGTCGCCGCGAAGAACGGCGTGCTCATCGAGCTCAACTCCGAGACCGACTTCGTCGCCAAGAACGACGAGTTCCAGGCTCTCGCCGAGAAGATCGTCACCGCTGCGGCCGAGGCCAAGCCCGCCGACCTCGAGGCCCTCAAGGCCGTCGAGGTGGACGGCAAGACCGTCGACACCCTGGTGCAGGAGCTCTCCGCCAAGATCGGCGAGAAGCTCGAACTGCGCCGCCTCGCCGTCTTCGACGGCCCCGTCGCGGTGTACCTGCACAAGCGGGCGTCCGACCTGCCGCCGGCCGTCGGCGTGCTCGTCGAGTACTCCGGTGAGGGCGACGCCGCCGCCGAGGCCGCCCGCGCCGCCGCGATGCAGGTCGCCGCGCTGAAGGCGAAGTACCTCACCCGCGACGAGGTCCCGGCCGACACGGTCGAGAACGAGCGCCGCATCGCGGAGGAGACCGCCAAGAACGAGGGCAAGCCGGAGGCCGCTCTGCCGAAGATCGTCGAGGGTCGTCTCAACGGCTTCTTCAAGGACGTCGTGCTGCTCGAGCAGGCCTCGGTGACGGACTCGAAGAAGACCGTCAAGGCGCTGCTCGACGAGGCCGGTGCCACCGTCTCGCGCTTCGTGCGTTTCGAGGTCGGCGCCAGCTAGATCTCTCGTTTCCTCGACCCCGTCGGCGCTCGCCGGCGGGGTCGAGGCGCGTCGGCGGCTCGATATCCGGGCCGATCGGACACTCGCGCCCCCGTCTCGGTTCCACGGGGTCGGATGAGGCAGGATGAAAGGGCCGATCCACCGCTCGACCCGAGGAGAACCATGTCCGAACACGCCCAGGAACGTCCCGGTTTCCGTCGGGTGCTGCTCAAGCTCGGTGGGGAGATGTTCGGCGGCGGCAAGGTCGGTCTCGACCCGGACGTGGTGACGACCGTGGCCGAGGAGATCGCCGAGGTCGTCCGCTCCGGGGTGGAGGTGGCGGTGGTCATCGGCGGCGGCAACTTCTTCCGCGGCGCGGAACTGCAGCAGCGCGGCCTCGACCGCGCCCGCTCCGACTACATGGGCATGCTCGGCACGGTGATGAACTCTCTTGCGCTGCAGGACTTCCTGGAGAAGCAGGGCGTGGACACCCGGGTCCAGACCGCCATCACGATGGGGCAGGTCGCCGAGCCGTACCTGCCGCTGCGGGCCCGCCGGCACCTCGAGAAGGGCCGCGTGGTGATCTTCGGCGCCGGCATGGGCATGCCCTACTTCTCCACCGACACCACCGCCGCGCAGCGCGCCCTCGAGATCGGCGCCGAGGTGGTCCTGATGGCCAAGGCCGTCGACGGTGTCTACTCGGCCGATCCGCGGATCGACCCCGACGCGACCCTGTTCACCGAGATCACCCACCGCGAGGTCATCGAGAAGGGGCTCAAGGTGGCGGACGCGACCGCCTTCAGCCTCTGCATGGACAACGACATGCCGATCATGGTCTTCAACCTGCTCACCGAGGGGAATATCGCTCGGGCCGTCGCCGGTGAGAAGATCGGAACACTCGTACGGTCATGAACGGACAACGGAACATGGAGGAACTGCCGTGATCGATGAAGCTCTCTTCGAGGCCGAGGAGAAGATGGAGAAGGCCGTCACGGTGGCCAAGGACGATCTCGGATCCATCCGCACCGGCCGCGCGAACCCCGGCATGTTCTCCAGGATCGTCGTCGACTACTACGGCGCGCCCACCCCGGTCACGCAGATGGCCAGCATCAACGTCGCCGAGGCGCGCATGGTGGTCGTCAAGCCGTACGAGGCATCGCAGCTCGGTCCGATCGAGACGGCGATCCGCAACTCCGACCTGGGCGTCAATCCGACCAACGACGGGTCCCTGATCCGTATCTCCATCCCGCAGCTCACCGAGGAACGCCGCCGCGAGCTGGTCAAGCAGGCCAAGGCCAAGGGCGAGGACGCCAAGGTGTCCGTGCGCAACGTGCGACGCAAGGCGATGGAGGAGCTGCACCGCATCCAGAAGGACGGCGAGGCCGGCGAGGACGACGTCACCCGCGCGGAGAAGGAGCTCGACAAGACCACGGCGAAGTACGTGGCACAGATCGACGAGCTGGTCAAGCACAAGGAAGCCGAGCTGCTGGAGGTTTAACCGTGGGTACAGCCGCCGGGTCGTCCGACCCGCAGCTCCCCTTGGGCGTCACCGACGCCGACTCGGCGGCCGAGGCCGCGAAGGCGGACACCGAGGCCGCGAAAGCGGACACCGAGGTCCCGCCGGTGCGGCCCGATCCCACCCCCACCGGGGAGCCGGCGAAGAAGTCCTCACGGGCGGGCCGGAACCTGCCCGCGGCCGTGGGCGTAGGCGCCGGTCTCGGCGCCCTCGTCATCGTGGTGCTCGCGTTCGCCCCCAAGGCGTGGCTCCTCGTCGTCGCGGTGGCCATCGCGATCGCCACGTGGGAGGTCACCAAGCGCCTGCGTGAAGCGGACGTCCTGGTTCCCCGGATCCCGCTCCTGGTCGGGGGGCAGGCGATGATCTGGCTCGGCTGGCCCTACGGCACCACCGGTGTGCTCGGCGCCTTCGCCGGCACCACGGTCGTGTCGATGCTGTGGCGGTTGTTCGACCGTGGACTGCGCGGCCGGCCCCGCAACTATCTGCGCGACACCGCGGTCACCGTCTTCACCGCGGCGTGGGTGCCGTTCCTCGCGTCGTTCGCGACGCTGATGGTCCTCGACGACAACGGCGCCGCACGCGTGTTCTGCCTGATGATCGTGTGCGTCGCGTCCGACATCGGCGGGTACGCGGCGGGGGTGCTGTTCGGCAAGCACCCGATGGCGCCCGCGATCAGCCCGAAGAAGTCGTGGGAGGGTTTCGGTGGCTCGGTCCTCGCCTGCACCGTCGCCGGAATCCTCACGGTGACCCTGCTGCTCGACGCCGCCTGGTGGATCGGTGCGCTCCTCGGCGTCGTGCTCGCCGCCACGGCCACGGCGAGCGACCTGATCGAGTCGCAGGTCAAGCGGGACCTCGGCATCAAGGACATGGGCACCCTGCTGCCCGGCCACGGCGGCATCATGGACCGGCTGGACTCCATCCTGCCGTCCGCGTTCGTCACCTGGCTCGTCCTCGGCGCCTTCGTCTAGGCCGGTGGCGAGGAGACAGCGGTCCGACGCGCACGGGGTGGTCCCCAGCCCCAACATCTGGCACTGGCCGGAGGTCTACGAGGAAGAGAACCGCGCTCAGGACGTCCACGGCGTCGTGTACGCGGCGCTGCGCGAGGCGTGCGACTGGGCCGGTCGCGACGTCCTCGACGTGGGCTGCGGCACCGGCTTCCACCTGCCGATGTTCGCCGCCACCGCGCGCACCGTGACCGGCATCGAACCGCACCCGCCGCTGGTGGAGCTGGCCCGCCGACGTGTGCGGGACCAGCCGGGCGTCCGGGTGGAGGCCGGTTCGGCCGAGCAGTTGCCGCTTCCGGACGGAACCGTCGACGTCGTGCACGCGCGCACCGCCTACTTCTTCGGGCCCGGGTGCGGGGCGGGCATCGCCGAGGCCATGCGGGTGCTGCGGCCCGGCGGTGCGCTCGCGATCGTCGACCTCGACGCGACCGCCCATCCGTACGGCGAATGGATGCGGGCGGACCTGCCGCACTATGACCCGGCGGCGGTGGAGGCGTTCTTCGCCGCCCAGGGCTTCGACCTGCGCCGGATCGACACCGAATGGCGTTTCCCGGACCGTGTCACCCTCGAGCGCGTACTCGGCATCGAGTTCGGCCCGCGCGTCGCCGAGCGAGCGGTGCTCGGCACACCGGGCACCACCCTCACGGTGCGCTACCGGCTGCACGTGCGCCGCAAGCCCCGGGGCCTGGAGATTCCCTGAGCGTGCGGCGCGTGCCGCGGACCTAGCGGTGGTGGTGGGTGCCGCGGATGCGGAACACCCGCGCAAGTTCGCTGATCCTCTTCGCCTTGGCCAGGCGGGGCAGGTCGCTGCCGTCGCGCACCCCGCGGCCGTCCTCGCCGAGCGTGTCGATCACCTCGCGTGCCCAGCCGACCTCGTCGGAGCTGGGGCTGAGGGCGGCGTTGACGAACGGCGCCCGGCCCGGAGTCATGCACAGCTTCCCGGTCATTCCCATCGAGGCGGTCAGCTTCGCCTCCCGCTCGAGAACCTCGGGGTCGTCGGTCAGCGACGGACCGTCGACGGGACCGGGCAGGCGAGCCGCCCGGCTCGACACCACCAGGCGGGAACGCGGGTAGGCCATGGCGAGGGGGGAGTCGTCCATCCCGGTGTCGCGGCGGAAGTCGCCGCTGCCGAACGCCAGCCGGAACGTACCGTCGGCACGGGCGATCTCGGGTGTGGCCTCGAGGCCCACCGCCGATTCGATGAGCACGAGGATGCGGGTGCCGGCCGGCAGCTGAGCGGCCGTGGCGTCGACCTGCTGGCCGCTCTCGGCCTTGGCGAGCATCACGCCCTGCAGGCCGGGCACCCCGGCGAGCGCGGAGAGATCGTCGGACCAGTGCACAGTGGTGGCGTCGTTGATCCGCACCCAGGCACGGCCACCACCGCGCAGCCACTCGACGACGTCATCGCGTGCGGCGGCCTTCCCGGCCGCCGGTACGGCGTCCTCGAGGTCGAGGATCACGGCGTCGGCCGGGGATGCGGCGGCCGCGGCGAACCGCTCCGGGGCGTTGCCCGGAACGAGCAGCCAGGATCGGGCGAGCTCGGGTGCGACGGTGGCGGAGGCGGGGGCATCCAGGTGGGCGGTCACGTCAGGCTCCTCGGGTAAAGGTCTTGTCTCCAGGGTGCCCTGTTGTTGCCGCCTTGGGGAAATTGGGTGCGTTGTGTTCGTCACCCCGCCGCTGGGCGGGGCGGTGTTACCGCCGCTTCGCCGCGCGTTTGATCTGCAGGATCCGCACGCCGCCCGCCAGTGCCATGACGAGGGCCCCGGCGATGGCCGACAGGAGCAGGCTCACCCCGAGCGGCAGGGTGAACTCCCACGCGAACATTTCCATGGTGACCGGGTCGAGGTTCTGCAGGATGAACACGAGCAACAGGATCAGCACCAGGACACCGATGACCAGGCCGGTCCACGTGGAGGCCGCCCGGCTGCGGTCGAGGGGAATCTCCGGTGCCGGGCGGACGTTGGACTCGGGCGTGGCCTTCGTCGCCCCCTGAGGCTCGAGCTGACCCCGGACTGGAAGGGCCGGTGGCGGTTCGGGGAGATCCGCAGGGCGTTCGGTCATGGCTCGATCATCTCGCTCCGGCCGCCGGTGCACACCGCATTCGGCGAGGAAAACCGGCGTTGCCGCCCTGATGGATAATGGTTCATTATGCCCTCCTCTCTTCCCCTGGTTTTCGACGCGCCCAAACGCGGCATGCCGCCGCGCCACCTCGCCGATCTCGATGCCGAGCAGCGCCGCGAGGCCGTGCGCGAACTCGGCCTGCCGGCCTTCCGCGCCGATCAGTTGGCCCGGCACTACTACGGGCGCCTCGAAGCCGATCCGGAGAAGATGACGGATCTGCCGGCGAAGGTGCGCGAGCAGGTCGGAGCCGCGTTCTTTCCCGCGTTGCTGACCCCGGTCAAGCACGTGGCCTGCGACGGCGGCGAGACCCGCAAGACGCTGTGGCGCGCCGGGGACGGCACCCTCCTCGAGAGCGTGCTCATGCGCTACCCCGACCGTGCCACGCTGTGCATCTCGAGCCAGGCCGGCTGCGGTATGGCCTGCCCGTTCTGCGCGACGGGCCAGGGCGGCCTGAACCGGAACCTGTCGACCGCCGAGATCGTCGATCAGGTGCGCGCCGCGGCCGCGGCCCTGCGCGACGGTGACGTCGCCGGGGGACCGGGCCGGCTGTCCAACGTGGTGTTCATGGGCATGGGGGAGCCGCTGGCGAACTACAAGCGTGTGGTGGCCGCCGTGCGGCGCATCACCGCGCCGCCCCCGGAGGGACTGGGCCTGTCGCAGCGGTCGGTCACCGTCTCCACCGTCGGCCTCGCTCCGGCCATCCGCCGGCTGGCCGACGAGGATCTGAGCGTGACCCTCGCCGTGTCGCTGCACACCCCGGACGACGAACTGCGCGACACGCTGGTGCCGGTCAACAACCGCTGGCCCGTCGCCGAGGTGCTCGACGCCGCGCGCTACTACGCCGACCGGACCGGTCGCCGCGTCTCCGTCGAGTACGCCCTGATCCGCGACGTCAACGACCAGCCGTGGCGGGCGGACATGCTGGGCAAGAAGCTGCACAAGGCGCTCGGCCCGCTGGTGCACGTGAACCTGATCCCGCTCAATCCGACGCCGGGCAGCGAATGGGACGCCAGCCCGAAGCCGGTCGAGCGCGAATTCGTCCGTCGCGTCCAGGCGCAGGGGGTCTCATGCACCGTGCGGGACACCCGGGGGCAGGAGATCGCGGCCGCGTGCGGTCAGCTCGCCGCCGAGAACTGAGCGCCACCCCGCGGGACGCGAAGGGCCCGACCGGTTCGTCCGGACGGGCCCTTCGACGCTGCTGCAGGTGGTGCGGCTACCGCCGGCGCCGGCGCTGGACGATGTCGCGCACCAGGATGGCGACGAGCGCCGCGGCGAAGCCGATCAGGAACCAGTTCTCGACGTTGCCGTTGTGGTTGCCGATGATCATCGCCAGCAGGAACAGTGCGACGAGCCAGCCCATGACGCGGAACAGGCGGGGGGCTTCGCCACTCCAACCCCACTCCGCCGACGGCACCTCGGCCGTGTCGACGCCAGTGGTCTTCAACTCGGTACCGGCCACCGCTTGTCCTCCTGCTCGCAAAGATCTTCGCTGTTGGGCCAATCGTGACATACGACCGTCCGTCGTACGAAGTGGGGGCGCTCTCGCGCGCGCCGGACGGGTGATTCAGCATCCCCTCAGGACGGTCGGGGACAATGTCGGCGTGGTCGACTCGCAACCCAGCTCCCGCACCCGTGTCCTGCTGCTCGGCAGCACCGGCTCCATCGGCACCCAGGCCCTCGAGGTGATCGCCGCCAACCCCGACCGGTTCGAGGTGGTCGGTCTCGCCGCCGGGGGCGGCAACATCGATCTGCTCGCCGAGCAGATCCGCGTCACCGGTGTCGCCGAGGTGGCCGTCGCGAACGCGCAGGCCGCCGCGCGGCTCGACGTCCCGGGTCTGCAGGTGCGCAGCGGGCCCGACGCGGTCACGCGGCTGGTGCGCGACGTCGAGGCCGACGTAGTGCTCAACGCCCTCGTCGGGTCCCTCGGCCTGGAGCCGACGCTGGCCGCACTGGCGACGGGCGCGCGCCTGGCGCTGGCCAACAAGGAGTCGCTCGTCGCCGGCGGCGCGCTGGTCACCGCGGCCGCGGCCCCGGGCCAGATCGTGCCCGTCGACTCGGAGCACTCGGCGCTGGCCCAGTGCCTGCGCGGCGGCAGCCCCGACGAGGTGGCCCGGCTCGTGCTCACCGCCTCGGGTGGTCCGTTCCGCGGTTGGCCGGCCGAGCGGCTCGAGTCGGTCACCCCCGAGCAGGCCGGCGCCCATCCCACCTGGTCGATGGGCCCGATGAACACCCTGAACTCGGCGACGCTGGTGAACAAGGGCCTGGAGCTGATCGAGACGCACCTGCTGTTCGGCATCGGTTACGACCGGATCGACGTCACCGTGCACCCGCAGTCGATCGTGCACTCGATGGTCACCTTCACCGACGGCTCCACCCTGGCCCAGGCGTCGCCGCCGTCGATGAAGCTGCCCATCGCGCTCGCGCTGGGCTGGCCGCACCGGATCGCGGACGCGGCGCCGGCCCTCGACTTCGCGACCGCCTCGACCTGGGAGTTCGAACCGGTGGCGCACGAGGTGTT
This sequence comes from Rhodococcus sp. 2H158, assembly GCF_053764755.1. NCBI lineage: Bacteria > Bacillati > Actinomycetota > Actinomycetes > Mycobacteriales > Nocardiaceae > Rhodococcus > Rhodococcus sp. 2H158. The sequence continues at coordinate 44,339 of NZ_JBSNCE010000019.1, read as the reverse complement.
CCCCGCGATCGAACTGGCGCGGGCCGCCGGGGTGGGCGGCGGATGCCTGACCGCGGTGTACAACGCCGCCAACGAGGTGGCCGCGGAGGCATTCCTCGCCGGCGCCCTGCCGTTCCCGGGGATCGTGCGCACGGTGGCGGCGGTCCTGTCCGACGCCGACGACTGGTCCGCGGCACCCGCTACCGTGGAAGATGTGCTCGCCGCCGACGGCTGGGCTCGGGACCGAGCCCGCGCGCTCGTGAAGTAGGAGGACCGGCCACCGATGATGTTCGTTCTGGGCGTCGTGCTGTTCGCCCTCGGCATCGCCGTATCCATCGCCCTGCACGAGGCCGGGCACATGTGGACCGCGCAGCGCCTCGGGATGAAGGTGCGGCGTTATTACATCGGGTTCGGGCCGCGGCTGTACTCGTTCCGTCGCGGCGAGACCGAGTACGGCCTCAAGGCGATCCCTGCGGGCGGCTTCTGCGACATCGCGGGCATGACGGCGCTCGACGAACTGGCCCCCGACGAGCACGACCGCGCCATGTACAAGCAGAAGGCGTGGAAGCGCGTCGTGGTGATGTCCGGCGGCATCGCGATGAACTTCGTCCTCGGCATGGTGCTGATCTTCGGGCTCGCCGTGGCGTGGGGTCTGCCCCGTCTGGGGGAGACCCCGGCGGAGATCGGGGAGCTCTCGTGCGTCGCACCGACTCAGGCCGGTGAGGCCGGGGGCTACGAGCTGGCGCCGTGCAGCGGGCCGGGTCCCGCCGCGGCCGCGGGCCTCGAGGTCGGGGACGTCGTGGTCTCCGTCGGCGGCACCGAGGTAGCGACGTTCGCGGACCTGGTCGAGGCCACCCGCGCCGCGACCGGGACGGTGGATTTCGTCGTCGAGCGCGACGACCGCACGCTGACGATCCCGGTGCCGGTCGAGTCCGCCCAGCGTTGGGTGCAGGATCCCGAGACGGGCGCGATCACCTCGGAGACCGTCAGCGCAATCGGCGTCGCTGCGCCGCCGTCCGTCACCGAGTACACCGCGTTCACCGCGGTGGGTGGCACGCTGCGGTTCACCGGCGACATGTTCGTCCTCACCGCGCAGGCCCTCGCCGACCTGCCGAGCAAGGTGGGGGCGCTGTGGGAGTCGGTGACGGGCGGCGAACGCGATCCCGACACCCCGATCAGCGTCGTCGGCGCGTCCGTCATCGGTGGGCAGGTCGCCGAGCGGGGCATCTGGCAGATGTTCGTCCTGCTGCTCGCGCAGCTGAACTTCTTCCTGGGCATGTTCAACCTGCTCCCGCTGCTGCCGCTCGACGGTGGCCACATCGCCGTGGTCGCCTACGAGAAGGTCCGCAACTGGATCCGGGGGCTGCGCGGGCTGCCGGTCGGGGGTCCGGTCGACTACACGAAGCTGCTGCCCGTCACCTACGTGTTCGTCCTCATCGGCGGCGCGTTCATGCTGTTGACACTCACCGCGGACATCGTCAACCCCATCCAGCTGTTCTGACTCGCATCGCTAGAATTGCCGCGTAGCTACGAAAGAAGGCGAAACGTGACCAGCCCCGTCGGTTTGGGCATGCCCGAAGTCCCCGCCGTCCTCGCGCCCCGGCGCAAGACCCGTCAGCTGATGGTCGGCGACGTCGGCGTGGGCAGCGACCACCCGGTGTCGGTGCAGTCGATGTGCACCACCAAGACGCACGACATCAACGCGACGTTGCAGCAGATCGCCGAGCTCACCGCGTCCGGTTGCGACATCGTCCGCGTCGCGTGCCCGCGGCAGGAGGACGCCGACGCGCTCGCCGCGATCGCGAAGAAGAGCCAGATCCCGGTCATCGCGGACATCCACTTCCAGCCGCGCTACATCTTCGCCGCCATCGACGCCGGGTGCGCCGCCGTGCGCGTCAACCCCGGCAACATCAAGGAGTTCGACGGCCGTGTCAAGGAGGTCGCCAAGGCGGCCGGCGACGCAGGCATCCCGATCCGTATCGGCGTCAACGCCGGCTCGCTGGATCCGCGCATCCTGAGCAAGTACGGCAAGGCCACGCCCGAGGCGCTCGTCGAGTCCGCGCTGTGGGAGGCGAGCCTGTTCGAGGAGCACGGCTTCGGCGACATCAAGATCTCGGTCAAGCACAACGACCCGGTCGTGATGGTCGAGGCCTACCGCCAGCTCGCCGCGCAGTGCGACTACCCGCTGCACCTGGGCGTGACCGAGGCCGGGCCCGCCTTCCAGGGCACGATCAAGTCGGCCGTCGCGTTCGGTGCGCTGCTGAGCGAGGGCATCGGCGACACCATCCGGGTGTCGCTGTCGGCGCCGCCGGCCGAGGAGATCAAGGTCGGCACCCAGATCCTGCAGTCGCTGAACCTGCGGCCCCGCAAGCTCGAGATCGTCTCGTGCCCGTCGTGCGGCCGGGCGCAGGTCGACGTGTACACCCTCGCCAACGAGGTCACCGCCGGCCTCGAGGGCATGGAGGTGCCCCTGCGGGTCGCGGTCATGGGCTGCGTCGTCAACGGCCCCGGTGAGGCCCGCGAGGCCGACCTCGGTGTCGCCTCCGGCAACGGCAAGGGCCAGATCTTCGTCAAGGGCAAGGTCATCAAGACCGTCCCCGAGGCCCAGATCGTCGAGACTCTGATCGAGGAGGCCATGCGCATCGCCGAGGAGATGGAGGGTGACGCCGGCACCGGAAACCCGGTGGTCTCCGTCGGCTGAACCGGTTCGGCGGGCGCAGGACTCCCGCGCGGCTCCGGCTTCTGGCAGTCTGATTGCGTATCCGCAGTCGACAGGTGGTGGGACGTGCTCAAGCTTCTGGGAGTCCGGTCTCTCGGTGGCCGTGACACCGCACACGTGTTGCGGGTGCTGGCCCGCGATCCGGTGGCGGCGTGCATGGTAGCCGGCCGGGTCGAGGAGTACGGCCTCGATTCCCGCGCCGTCGGCGGCGACATGTGGAGCCGGGGCGGACCCGACGACTCGTTGTGCTTCTCGGGGGCGAACCTCGTTCCGCTGCTCGGCGACCGCGACGATCTGCACGCCTTCGCGGACCGCGCCGCCCGCGGCCCCCGCCTGTGCTCGTCGCTCGTCGGCCGTGCCGAACTCGCGTTGCCGATGTGGGAGGTCCTCCAGCCGGAATGGGGTCCCGCGCGCGAGGTGCGGGCCGAGCAGCCGCTGCTGGTACTCGACCGGGAACCGTGCGTCGTCCCCGACCCGCTGGTGCGCCGCGTGCGGCCGGAGGAGATCGACGCCTACATGCCGGCCGCGATCGCGATGTTCCGTGAGGAGGTCGGCGTCGACCCGTGCGCGGGCGACGGGGGCTCGGGCTACCGCCGCCGGGTGCAGAGCCTGATCGCCACCGGACGGGCGTGGGCCCGCTTCGAGCACGGCCGGGTCGTGTTCAAGGCCGAGATCGGCTCCCAGTCCTCGTCGGTGGGGCAGATCCAGGGCGTGTGGGTGGACCCCGGCAGGCGCGACGCCGGCCTCGGCTCGACCGGCACCGCGGCCGTCGCCGCCGCCGTCACCGCCGGCGGGCGGCTGCCGAGCCTGTACGTCAACAGCTTCAACCACCGGGCCCGCGCGGCCTACGCCCGCATCGGCTTCCGTCAGGTCGCGACGTTCTGCACGGTGCTGCTGGACTGAGGGGCCGCTCCGCCCGGCCCGTGTCGCCTCCCCGATCCGAGCAGCCGCCGGTCCTACGATGACGGCGATGAGAACTCGATCCGCCCGCGTCTCGGCCCCGCTCGTCCCGGCACCGCGTCGACTGCTGCGGCGCGGGGCGGTCCTGGTGGCCGCCGTCGCGCTGGCCGGCGGTGTCGTCGCGTGTACCCCGAAGCCGGCCGGACCCGAGCCCGCCGCACAGGAGTTCCTCACCGACTTCGCCGACCGGGACTTCGCCGCGGCCGCCGCCCTGACCGACCGTCCCGAGCCGGCCGAGGAGGCGCTGGCGGAGACGTGGGCCGGACTGCAGGCGGAGACGCTGGCGGTGGACACCGACGGCGTGCGGATCGACGGGGACACCGCGACGGTCACCTACGTCTACGAGTGGGGTCTGCCCGGTGAGCGCGTGTGGCGGTACTCCGGCGAGATGAACATGGGCCGCAGCGGGAACGACTGGGTGGTTCGCTGGACCCGGTCGAACCTGCATCCCCAGCTCGGCGACCGGCAACGGATGCAGCTGCGGACCAATCCCGCCCCCCGCGCGCGCGTCAACGAGCATTCCGGCTCGGACGTGCTCGTTCCGGGCATCGTCTACGGTGTCGGCTTCGACGCCACGGCGGTCGGCGACGTCCGGGGTGCGGCGCGGGCGTTGTCGGCGGCGCTGACACAGTTCGACCCGTCGCTGACCGCGCAGTCGATCGCCGAGACCGCGACCGCCGCCGACGGCGCCCACTCGGTCGTGCGGCTGCGTGAGGAGGACTACGAACGCGTCGCCGGCACCCTCGCGGCGATTCCCGGCGTCACGATCACCGAGCAGGCCGACCTCGTCTCCACCGACCGCAGCTTCGCCCCCGATCTGGTCGGCCAGATCAAGAAGACCGTGATCGACGAGGTCGACGGCAAGGCCGGGTGGAGCGTGGTCGCCGTCAACCAGAACGGCGTCGACACCGGTGTGCTCACCGAGACCCCGCCCGAGCCGGCGCCGTCGTTCTCCATCAGCCTGGACCGTCCCATCCAGGTGGCGGCGCAGGCCGCCGTCGACGCCCGCGCGGAACAGGCGATGATGGTGGTGATCGAGGCGTCCACCGGCGCGGTCCTCGCCGTCGCGCAGAACAAGGCGGCCGACCGCGACGGACCGGTCGCGCTGGCGGGGCAGTACCCTCCCGGCTCCACCTTCAAGATCATCACCTCGGGCGCCGCCATCTCCAGCGGTCTCGCCACGCCGGGCACCATGGTGGCCTGCCCGGGACGGATCACGATCGGCGAGCGCAGCGTCCCCAACTACAACGAATTCTCGGTCGGCACCGTGCCGATGGCGACGGCGTTCGCGCGCTCGTGCAACACCTCGTTCGCCAAACTCGCCTCCGAGATGGCGCCCGACGCCCTCACCGTCGCGGCCGCGCAGTTCGGCATCGGACCCGAGTACGAGGTGGTGGGCATGCCCACGTTCTCCGGATCGGTGCCGCCGGCCGAGGACCTGGTCCAGCGCGCCGAGGACGGCTTCGGTCAGGGCAAGGTCGTCGTCAGCCCGTTCGGGATGGCCCTGGCCGCCGCGACCGTCGCGCACGGCAGCGCACCCGTGCCGTACCTGTTGCAGGGACGCGAGACCGCCGTCACCGGCGACCGGCCGCCCGTCACCCCGGAGATGATCGACGGCCTGCGCGGCATGATGCGGCTGGTGATCACCAGCGGCACCGCCGACCGCATCCGCGACCAGGGCGAGGTGTACGGCAAGACGGGTGAGGCCGAGGTCGAGGGTGGTTCCCACGCGTGGTTCGTCGGCTACCGCGGCGACCTGGCCTTCGCGACGCTCGTCGTGCGCGGCGGCAGCTCCGACAACGCCGTCGCCGTCACCCGCGACATGTTCGCGGCCCTGCCGGAGGGGTACTGACCGGCCCGGGCGGGGGTAGCGGTCAGGGCAGCAGGCCCAGGCGCCGCGCGGACACCACCGCCTCGTGCCGGGTGTGGGCGTCGAGCTTGCCCATCGCGCTGCGCAGGTAGCTCTTGACCGTCTCCGGGCCGACCGACAGCCGGTCGGCGATCTCGGCGTTGGTGCATCCCAGCGCCACGTGCGCGAGCACGTCGGTCTCGCGCGGAGAGAGCACCACGTCGGTCGGTTGCGGGGCCGGGCTGCCGAGCGCCCCGGCGAGCCGGTCCGACAGCGCCCGCAGCTTGCGCTGCAGGCCGGCGTCCTCCACGGACTGGGCGAGGCCGCGCAGTTCCGCGTGCACGTCCCGGATCTGGGCCGCCGCGACCGGGCTCTCGGACGGCCGATCGAGGGAGCCGAGCAGCGCCAGCCGCCGGTCCACCTCGTCCCGGACGGCGATCTCGCTGCTGAGCCGGCGCGCCGCCTGCACGAACGCCCCCACCGCGCGATCGCCGAGCGGTGAGCACTCACGGATCGCGCCGTAGAGGACGGCGCGGGCCGCCCCTCCCACCATCACCGGCACCGCAAGGATCGACCGCAGCCCCTCGCTGAGCACGGGCCGGTCGAAGTGGTGGGTGATCGACGACGACCGGCCGTAGTCGGGCACCGTCGCCGGCCGGGCCCGGTCCACCACGAGGCCGCCCAGGCCCGCCCGCGGCGGCACCACGACCCCCTCGAGACCGTTCGTGCGGGTGCCGAAGAACTCGGTCAGGTGCAGGTTCCCGTCGCGGACCTCCCCGGCGAACACGACGGGGATCAGTGCCTCCGCCGCGGTGCGGCGGAGCTCGCCGCGCAGTGCGTCGCTGTCACGGGGACGGAGGAGAGGCGAGGTGCCGGCCGGCGCCATCGGTCACCCCTTTCCGGGGGTATCGGGACGTACTTGTGACTTGGATCATAAAGGAATCGATCCTCGGGACGTTCACCCCGGGGCGCTTCACGAGAGGACGGATTCGATGACCACCGAGACCACCGCGCGTGCGCATTCCGAGCAGGAGGCACGAGTGCGGGAACTGCTGGACCGCTACGACACCGCCGACGCGTGTGCCGCACAGCTGCTGTGCGACGGGCATCCCGCGGACGCCGTCGCGTTCACGGTGGTCGAGGCGGACCTGAGCGCGACCGATCTGACCTTCGGTTACCTGCGCGAGCAGTCCTCCCGCTTCGCCGCGGCCCTGGCCGACCTCGGCGTCGAGCCGGGCGACCACGTCGCCACCCTGATGGGCAAGTCCGCGGACCTGGTCGTGGCACTGCTCGGCATCTGGCGCCGCGGTGCCGTGCACGTGCCGCTGTTCACCGCGTTCGCACCCCCGGCGATCGGTTTCCGGCTGCAGGCCAGCGGCGCGAAGGTCGTGGTCTCGGATGCCGACCAGGTCGGCAAGCTCGCGCCCGGCGAGGACATCCCCGCCGACGCGCCCTGGCAGATCGTCGTCGCAGGCCACACCGAGGGCGGTGCCGCCGGCATCGGAGTGAGCTTCGCCGACCTGGTGGCCTCGCACGACGCGGACGATCCGCGCGGCGCGGCGGTCGCCGTCGGCGGGCACGGCGGCCTCGTGCAGCTGTTCACCTCCGGCACCACCGGCACCCCGAAGGGCGTGCCCGTGCCGGTGCGGGCACTCGCGTCGTTCCACGCCTACCTGGACTTCGGCCTCGACGTGCGTGAGGACGACGTGTTCTGGAACGCCGCCGATCCCGGCTGGGCCTACGGGCTCTACTACGCGCTGCTCGCGCCGCTGGCCGCCGGAGTGCGCAGCCTGCTGCTGCATGCCGGGTTCTCCGCCCTCCTCACCTGGCAGGTGATGGAGAAGTTCGGTGTCACCAACTTCGCGGCCGCGCCCACCGTCTACCGCAGCCTGCGGGCGGACTCGGCGCCCGTGCCGGAGTCGGTCTCGCTGCGCCGCGCGTCCTCGGCCGGCGAGCCGCTCACGCCCGACGTCGTGGCGTGGTCGGAGCAGACCCTCGGCGCAGTGGTGCGCGACCATTACGGGCAGACCGAGCACGGCATGTTCGTCGTCAACGCGTGGGCCGACGGGCTGCGCGAGGAGGTGCGGCCCGGGTCGATGGGCAAGCCGCTGCCCGGTTGGTCCTGCGCCGTGCTGTCCGACGACTCCGACGAGATCGCCGCCCCCGGCGTGCCCGGGCGCGTGGCGATCGACACCCACGCCAGCCCCCTGCTGTGGTTCACGGGTTACGTGGACGCCCCGGAGAAGACCGCGCAGCGGTTCACCGAGGACGGCCGCTGGTACCTCACCGGCGACGCCGGGCAGGTCGACGAGGACGGCTTCTTCTATTTCTCGGCCCGCGACGACGACGTGATCATCATGGCGGGCTACCGGATCGGCCCGTTCGACGTCGAGAGCGTGCTGGTGATGCACGAGCACGTCGTCGAGGCCGCCGTCGTCGGCATGCCCGATCAGCTGCGCGGTGAGGTGCTCGAGGCGTTCGTGGTGCTCCGCGACGGTGTCGACGGCACCGACGAGCTCGAGGCGGAGCTGCAGCAGCTGGTCAAGCGCAAGTTCGCGGCGCACGCCTACCCGCGGACCGTGCACTTCGTGCCCCGGCTGCCGAAGACGCCCAGCGGCAAGATCCAGCGCTACATCCTGCGCCAGGGCTGAGCCCCCGGGTGGGGGCGGTGCGGCCGCCGGGCCGCGTCGCCCCCCGCGGCGCGGGGCCTATTCTGGTGGGCATGCCTGTTCGCACCGCACTCGTTCCCGGAACCGTCTCGCCTGTCCGTGCCGTCCCCAACAGGATCGAGCGACCGGAGTACGCGTGGAAGCCCACGGCGAAGGAAGGTCACGAGCCGTGGGTGCAGACCCCGGAGACCATCGAGAAGATGCGGGTCGCCGGCCGCATCGCCGCGCAGGCACTGGCCGAGGCGGGCAAGGCCGTCGCGCCGGGCGTGACCACGGACGAGCTGGACCGCATCGCCCACGAGTACATGTGCGACCACGGCGCGTACCCGTCCACACTGGGCTACAAGGGGTTCGCCAAGTCGTGCTGCACGTCGCTGAACGAGGTGATCTGCCACGGCATTCCGGATTCGACGGTGATCGAGGACGGGGACATCGTCAACATCGACGTCACCGCCTACATCGGGGGAGTGCACGGCGACACCAACGCCACGTTCCTGGCGGGGAACGTCTCCGAGGAGCACCGCCTGCTGGTCGAGCGGACCCGTGAGGCGACGATGCGGGCGATCAAGGCCGTCAAGCCGGGCCGGGCGCTCAACGTCGTCGGCCGGGTCATCGAGGCCTACGCGAACCGGTTCGGGTACGGGGTGGTGCGCGACTTCACCGGTCACGGCATCGGCGAGACGTTCCACAACGGGCTGGTGATCCTGCACTACGACCAGCCGTCCGTCGACACCGTGCTCGAACCGGGAATGGTGTTCACGATCGAGCCGATGATCAACCTCGGCACGGTGGACTACGAGATCTGGGACGACGGCTGGACCGTGGTCACCAAGGACCGCAAGTGGACCGCCCAGTTCGAGCACACCATCGTGGTCACCGACACCGGGGCGGAAATCCTCACGCTGCCGTGACTCGGCCGGGTGCCGGCGACGTCGCCGTGTCGCGTACCGTGCTTCGGCATGGAACCGACTGACGTGGCGATCCCGGCCGGCACCTTCACCGTTCGCATCGACGGCCCCGAGAGCCGGCACGCGGTGCTGTTGCTGCCCGGCGCCGGGGAATCCGCCGACGTCTACGACGCGGTGTGCGAGCGGCTGCACCATTCGGATCTGCGCACGTTCGTGCCCGAGACCATCGACGGCCTCGACGTCGCGGGCGTGCACGCGCTGCTCGACGCCCTGAAGCTGCCGTGGGTGCACCTCGTCGGCAGCGGCGCCGGGGCGGAGCTGGCGTGGGCCGTCGCGTCGGGCCGGTTCGGCCGGTTCGCCAGCCTCGTCGTCGCCGACCGGGGCCATCCGGCGGTGCCGGACGTCGAGGGTGTCGTGCGGGACGCGAACGCCGCCCCCGCCGAGGTGCCCACCACCGTGCTCGTGGGCAGCGCTGCACGGCGCGCGGAGGCCGACGCATCGATGCGGTACGTCCTGTCGGAGTTCCGCGTCGTCGAACTGAGCGGGGTGGGCAACATCCCGGCCGAGGCGCCGGCGGAGCTGGCCAGCGCGATCGCCCTGCGCACCGGCAGCTGGTAGCAGCGGGCGGCTTCGCCGCCGGTGCGTCCTTCGGGAGGCCGGAACCGCCCGAAGGACGCACGCAGTCCTACAGACCCAGCAGTGCGTTCTCGACCAGTTCCGGCAGGGCCGGGTGGATCCAGTACTGGCCGGTGGCCGTCTCCCGTGCGGTGAGACCGAAGCTCATCGCCTGGATCAGCGGCTGGATCACCGACGACGCCTGCGGGCCCAGGAGGTGCGCGCCGAGCAGCTTGCCCGTGGCGCGGTCGGCGATCACCTTGCAGAAGCCCTCGGTGTCCTCCATCGCCCAGCCGTACGCGACGTCGCCGTAGTACTGGATCTTCACCGCGACGTCGTAGCCCTGGGTGCGGGCCTGCTCCTCGGTCAGCCCAACCGTCGCGATCTGCGGGTCGGTGAACACCGCGGACGGCACGAAGCGGTGGTCCGAGCGGCGCAGCGCGGAGGTGTCCTCGCCCCACGCGTCGCGGAGCAGGTTGTGCTGCACGACCCGGGCCTCGTGGTTCGCGACGTGCTTGAGCTGGTGCGACGACGAGACGTCACCGAGCGCGAAGACCCCGCGCGCGGTGGTCCGCTGGAACTCGTCCACGACAATCCGGCCGTCCTCGTGCAGCGCGATGCCGCCGGCGGCGGCGTCCAGTGCGTCCCCGTTGGGCGTGCGTCCCACCGCGACGAGCAACGCGTCGCCGCTGACGGTGGTGCCGTCGGCCAGTTCCACCTCGACGCCGTCGCCGACGGCGCGGAAGGCGACCGCGGGGTTGGACAGGTGCACGTCCCACCGGTCGGTGGCCAGGCCGGTGAAGTGCTCGGCGAGGTCGTGGTCGAGGTGCCGCAGCAGTTGACCGGTGCGGGCCAGCACCGACACCCGGGTGCCGAGGGCGGAGAAGACGTGTGCGAACTCCATCGCGATGAAGCCGGAGCCGAGGATCACGAGCGACTCGGGCAGTTTCGGCAGCCGCATGATGTCGTCGTTGGTGTAGTAACGCACCCCGCCGTCGAGTACCTCCTGTGGGATCACAGGGCGCGCGCCCGCGGCGACGACGACCTGGTCGGCGGTGATGATCTCCCCGGTCCCGGTGTCGAGGGTGCGCTCGCCGACGAACCGGGCGTGCCCGCGGTGGACGGTGACGTTCGCGCAGTCCTCGGTGCGGTAGCGCTCCCCGCCTGCCGCGATCGGGTCGATCCGGCCGAACACGCGGTCGACGATGTCGTTCCACCGGACCCCGTCGACCGTCGCGTCCACCCCGTACTTCGCGGCCTTGCGCACGGTCTGCGCGACCTCCGCCGCGTAGACGTACATCTTGGTGGGGATGCAGCCGACGTTGAGGCAGGTGCCGCCGAAGGTGCCCTGCTCGAGGATGGCCACCTTCTTGCCGTCGTATCGCTCGTCGACGATCGAGTTTCCGGATCCGGTGCCGATGATGGCCAGGTCGTAGTGGCTCACTGTTCTCCCGTAGGTCAGATTCGCGCGGACGGTCACAGGGTTCTGCTGTGACCGTCCAACCAGTCCAGCCACAGATCCAATTCCCGGAATGCCACCTCGAGGACCTCCGGTGTGGAGAGGAACACATCGTGGCGGGCACCGGTGATCGGGACGATCGTCGTGCGGTCGCCCAGGCACCCGGCCCAGCGGGCGATCTGTTTGACGTCGAGGACCGCGTCGGCGGTGTCCACCGTGGGGTCGTACGCCGGTGCCCAGCGCGTGTCCTTCGACCGCAGGATCAGCGACGGGACCCCGACGTCGAGGCCGCGGTGCAGTCGCGCGTGGCCGCGACGGACCGCGCGGAGCCAGCCGAACGTGACGGGGAACCCGGCCAGCGGCTTCCAGTCCAGGTCGTACTCCCACTGGCCGTTGGCGTTCTTGTGCAGGCTCATCCCGTAGGTGTCCAGGCTCTGCCCCGGGATGACGGCTCGGCTGCGGACCCGGCCGACGGTGTCGACCGCGACGGTGCCGAGGCTGCGCAGGATCGAGGGCCCCTGCAGGTCGAACCACGGGCTGTTGAGGATCAGGCCCTGGATCCCGGCGCCGCCCGTGCCGCCGGGCCGGCGGTTCATCCGATCGAGCCACAGCGGTAGGACCAGCCCGCCGGTGGAATGCGCCACGAGGAGGATGCCGCCGCCGATCTCGCTGCGGACGACCCGCAGCGCCTCCTCGAGCTCGGCGTCGTAGTAGGTCAGGTCGGTGACGAAGTGCGGCGTCTGCTCCGGTTGCCGGGAGCGGCCGCACTTGCGCAGGTCCAAGGCGAAGAAGCGGTACCCCTGGGCTGCGAAATGCTCGGCGAGGTGCTGCTGGAAGAAGTAGTCGGTGAATCCGTGCACGTAGATCACGGCACGGTCCGGGGCGGACTCGCCGCCGGGGTAGACGGACGGCTGATAGCGGACGAGGGTGGCGGTGACCTCGCCCTCGCCGTCCGGATCGGGGCCGAGAGGCAGCGTGAGCTGCTCGTATCCGTCGCCGAGGATATCGGGCATCCAAGTAGTCACGATCACACTGTATTGGTCACTACGCGGACCTGTCGTGGGGGCACAATTGGGTGAAGACAAACGCCGGACAACGCGCGGGTAACCTGTTCGTCGCAGTCGGCGCGGCCGCGACGTCGCCGGGATCCGCGAGTGCAGCGAGACCCGGCCGGCGAGCACGGACGTGCACGGGACACTCACGCGGAGCAGTGCGGAACGCAACGGCGCGTGCGAACAGACAAGGAAGTCGATCCTCCAGTGTCAGAGAACGTGGTAGAGGCCAAGACCGATGTAGTGCTCGTGGGCGCGGGCATCATGAGCGCGACGCTCGGCGCAATCCTGCGCCGGCTGCAGCCCGACTGGTCCATCACCGCCTTCGAGCGGCTCGACGCCGCCGCGGCGGAGAGCAGCGATCCCTGGAACAACGCAGGCACCGGTCACTCGGCGCTGTGCGAGCTGAACTACACGCCCGCCAAGCCGGGCGGTGGCGTGGACATCGCCAAGGCGATCAACGTCAACGAGCAGTTCCAGGTCTCGCGCCAGTTCTGGGCGTTCGCGGTGGACAACGGCATCCTCACCGATCCCAAGAACTTCATCAATCCCGTTCCGCACGTCAGCTTCGTCCACGGCGCCGACAACGTGAAGTACCTGCGTGCCCGCTACGACGCGCTGGCCGGGCACCCGCTCTTCGCCGGCATGGAGTACTCGGAGAGCCCCGAGTACTTCTCCGAGCGGTTGCCGCTGATGGCGCAGGGCCGTGACTTCTCCGAGCCCATCGCGCTGAACTGGACCCAGGACGGCACCGACGTCGACTTCGGTGCCCTCACCAAGCAGCTGCTGAACAACGTCGCCGCGTCGGGCGGCACCGTGCACTTCGGCCACGACGTGACCGACCTGGACAAGCAGTCCGACGGCAGCTGGATCGTCAAGGTCCGCAACCGCCGCACCGGCCAGGCCCGCAAGGTGCATGCCCGGTTCGTGTTCGTCGGTGCCGGCGGCGGAGCGCTGCACCTGCTGCAGAAGTCGGGTATCGCGGAGGCCAAGGGCTTCGGCGGCTTCCCCGTCTCCGGCCAGTTCCTGCGCTGCACCAACCCGGAGCTGATCGCCATGCACAGCGCGAAGGTGTACGGGAAGGCGGCCGTGGGCGCGCCGCCGATGTCGGTTCCGCACCTCGACACCCGCGTGATCGGCGGCAAGCAGGGCCTGCTGTTCGGCCCGTACGCCGGCTGGTCCCCGAAGTTCCTCAAGAACGGCAAGCTCACCGACCTGCCCGGCTCGGTCAAGCCCAACAACCTGCTGTCGATGATCGGCGTCGGCCTCACCGAGATGGGTCTGACCAAGTACCTGATCGGTGAGCTGATGCAGTCGCCGCGCGACCGCATCGGCACCCTCGGCGAGTTCGTGCCGCGGGCCCGCATAGCGGACTGGGAGCTCATCACCGCCGGTCAGCGGGTGCAGGTGATCCGCCGCAAGGGTGCGGGTGGAGTGCTCGAGTTCGGCACCGCCGTGGTCAATGCCGGCGACGGCACGATCGCCGGTCTGCTCGGCGCGTCCCCCGGCGCCTCGACCGCCGTTCCGGCGATGCTCGACGTTCTCGAGCGCTGCTTCCCCGACCGGTGGACGGCGTGGCAGGACACCCTCAAGGAGATGGTGCCGTCCCTCGGGGTCAAGCTCTCGGACGACACCGCGCTGTTCGACAAGGTCTGGCGCTGGGGCACCAAGTCCCTGCAGCTCGATGTCGCCTCCGCGGTGGACGCCACCGCCCCGGCGGAGCCGGCGACGGTCTGACCGCCCTTCCTCCGATGCGGCCTGCGAGGGTCTCGGCCGGGTCCGACCCTCGCGGGCCGCGCCGTCCGCCGGAACGTCGTGGCGCCCGCGCCCCAGCGGGATACCCTGATCCCAGTCGCTGAGAGGGGCGGGGCTGTGGGCACCGGTATGGAACGGATCTGGCTCGACAGCTACGCCGAGGGGGTGCCGTCGGACATCGCACCCCCCGAGCACTCGCTGGTCGACATGCTGGAAGCGTCGGTCGCTCGGTTCGGGCCACATCCGGCGCTCGAGTTCTTCGGCGCGGAACTGACCTATTCGCAACTCGGCGACCGGGTGCACCGTGCCGCGGAGGGGCTGCGACGGCTCGGCGTGCGCCCCGGCGACCGGGTGGCGCTCGTCCTGCCGAACTGTCCGGAACACGTGATCGCGTTCTATGCGGTCCTGCGGATCGGCGGCGTGGTGGTCGAGCACAATCCGCTCTACACCGGCGAGGAGATGGCCCACCAGTTCGCGGACCACGGCGCCACGGTGGCGATCGCCTGGGACAAGGTCTGTCCGCTGCTGCAGCGGATCGCCGGGGACACGGCCGTCGAACACATCGTGGCGGTGAACATCACTCGTTCGATGCCGTGGTCCAAGCGGCTCGCGCTCACCCTCCCCGTCCCGAGAGCGCGCACGTTGCGGGACGCGCTGACGGGGCCGGCGCCGGGGACGATTCCGTGGCAGCGGCTGCTGGCCGACGGACCCCTCGACCCGGAGCATCCGCGCCCCTCCGTCGGCGATCTGGCGGTCGTCCAGTACACGAGCGGCACCACCGGCACCCCGAAGGGCGCGATGCTCACGCACTCGAACCTCGGCGCCAACGCCGCGCAGGGCCGCGCCTGGGTGCCGGGGCTGGTCGACGGTGCAGAGGTCGTCTACGCGGTGCTGCCGATGTTCCACGCCTACGGGCTCACCCTGTGTGTGACCTTCGCGATGAGCATCGGCGCCCGTCTGGTGCTGTTCCCCAAGTTCGACGTGGATCTGGTGCTCGCCGCCGCGAAGAAGCACCCACCCACGTTCATGCCCGCGGTGCCGCCGATCTACGAGCGGCTCGCCCGCGCCGCCCGGGAGCGGTCGGTGGATCTGACGTCGGCGCGCTGGTCCATTTCCGGGGCGATGCCCTTGCCGACGGAGACACTGGAACTGTGGGAGGCGGTCACCGGGGGCGTGCTGGTCGAGGGGTACGGGCTCACCGAGACGTCGCCGGTCGCGGTCGGCAATCCCATCGGACTCGCCCGCCGGCCCGGTGCCGTCGGAGTTCCCTTCCCGAGCACCGAGATCCGGGTGGTCGATCCGGCCGACCCTGCGCGCGACGTCGAACCCGGGCAGCGGGGAGAGCTGCTGATCCGCGGACCGCAGGTGTTCTCCGGATACTGGAACAAGCCCGAACAGACGGCTGAGGCGCTGCTCGACGGCGGCTGGTTCCGGACCGGTGACATCGTCCAGGTCGACCGCGACGGATTCGTCACGGTCGTGGACCGGATCAAGGAACTGATCATCACCGGTGGCTTCAACGTCATGCCGTCCGAGGTCGAAGCGGCGCTGCGGCTGTTCCCGGGAGTAGTCGACGCCGCCGTGGTGGGTCTGCCGACTCCTGACGGCAGCGAGGAGGTGGTGGCGGCGGTGCTGGTCTCGGGCGACGACTTCGACCCCGAGGCGGCGCGGGAGCACTGCCGTTCGCGCCTGGCCGCCTACAAGGTCCCGCGGCGTGTGGTGGTGGTGGACGACCTGCCGCGGTCCCTGATCGGGAAGGTACTCCGCCGGCAGGTCCGCGAGTCCCTCCTCGTCGGCTGAGTCCTCCGGACGCCGTGCGTGCCGGGCCTGCGGCGTCCCTCACGAAGTTCGTACGGCGGATGGCGCCGCGATCGGCCCTGCCCGTAGTGTTTGTGCGTTCCACGCAGCGTGATGCGCGTTGCACACAGTGCCGAAAGATGGGAAGTGCCGGTGTCCAGTGCTGCCGATGACGAGACCAACTACCTGGTCGGGCTCAATTTGCGGGGCCGGCGAGTGGTGGTGGTCGGGGGCGGTACCGTCGCACAGCGGCGGCTCGGTCTGCTCGTTGCCGCCGGTGCCCACGTGCACGTGATCACCCGTGCGGCGACGCCCGCCGTCGAGGGCATGGCCACCGCCGGGCAGATCACCCTGGAACTGCGCGACTACCGTGACGGGGATCTCGACGGCGCCTGGTACGCCATCGCCTGCACCGACGAACCGGACACCAACGCCGCGATCGTCGCCGAGGCCGAACGTCACCGCATCTTCTGTGTCCGGGCCGACAACGCCCGCCGCGGCACGGCCGTCACCCCGGCCACCGCCCACTACGACGGGATGACCGTCGGTGTGCTGGCCGGCGGCGACCACCGCCGCTCCGCGGCCGTGCGCACCGCGATCCGCGAGGCCCTGCAGTCCGGTGCCGTCGTCGCCGACGCCGAGCCCGCCCGCCCCGGGGTCGCGCTGGTCGGTGGCGGCCCGGGCGATCCCGACCTGATCACCGTCCGCGGGCGGCGCCTGCTGGCTCGCGCCGACGTCGTCGTCGCCGACCGGCTGGCCCCGCCGGAGCTGCTCGCCGAGCTCGGTCCGCACGTCGAGGTGATCGACGCCGCCAAGATCCCCTACGGCCGGGCGATGGCGCAGGAGGCCATCAACCAGGCGCTGATCGACGGCGCCAAGGCCGGAAAGTTCGTCGTCCGGCTCAAGGGCGGCGACCCGTACGTGTTCGGCCGCGGCTACGAGGAACTCGAGGCGTGCGTCGCCGCCGGAGTGCCCGTGACCGTCGTCCCCGGCATCACCAGCGCCATCTCGGTGCCCTCCGCGGCCGGGATCCCGGTCACCCACCGCGGCGTCACTCACGAGTTCGTCGTGGTCAGCGGCCACGTGGCGCCCGACCACCCGGATTCGCTCACCGACTGGGGTGCGCTGGCGCGCCTGCGCGGCACGCTCGTGCTGCTGATGGCGGTCGAGCGGATCGAGCAGTTCGCCGCCGCCCTGCTCGAGGGCGGCCGGCCCGCGCAGACCCCGGTCACCGTGATCCAGGAGGGCACGCTGCGCACCCAGCGGGTGCTGCGCGCCGACCTGAAGACCGTCGCCGCCCGCGTCCGGGAGGAGCAGATCCGCCCGCCGGCCATCATCGTGATCGGACCGGTGGCCGGGTTCGACATCGGGCCGGTGGCCGGGGTCGCCTCGGGCGCTCGGTAACGTTGATCCACATGGCCGAAACCTCCTCGCCCGTGAGCTACCCCGTCACCACGCGTGCGCTGGGCCTGGCGATCATCGTCCTCAGCGGTCTGCAGTTGATGGTCGTGCTCGACGGCACGGTCGCCAATCTCGCGCTGGCGCCGCTGCAGGAGGACCTCGGTCTGAGTGACGCGGGCCGCAACTGGGTGCTCACGTCGTATGCCCTGAGCTACGGGGGGCTGATGCTGCTCGGCGGACGTCTCGGCGACGCCTTCGGCCGCAAACGCATGTTCATCGCCGGCGTCGGCCTGTTCACCGTCGCGTCGCTGCTGTGCGGCCTCGCCGTCAACGAGGGCACCCTGGTCGCGGCCCGCGCGCTGCAGGGTGTCGGCGCCGCCGTGGCCTCGCCCACGGCCCTGGCGCTGGTCGCCACCACCTTCGCGCCCGGACCGGCCCGCAACCAGGCGATCGCCATCTTCGCGGCCATGACGGGCGTCGGATCGATCGCGGGGCTGATCATCGGCGGCGCCCTCACCGAGGTGTCCTGGCGCTGGATCTTCCTGATCAACGTGCCGATCGGGATGCTGATCGTGAGCCTGGCGGTGGTCGCGCTGCGCGAGACCGCGGCCGAGCGGCTGCCGCTGGACGTGCCGGGCGCGGTGCTCGCCACACTCGGCTGCACCGGTCTCGTCTTCGGGCTCACGGAGGGCCCGGAGATGGGGTGGACCAGTCCCGCGGTGGTCGGCGCGCTGATCACCGGTACCGCGCTGCTCGCGGTGTTCCTCGTCGTCGAGCGCCGCGCCGAGAACCCGCTGCTGCCGTTCGTACTGTTCCGCAATGCGGACCGGGTCGCGACGTTCGTGTCCATCTTCTTCGCCGGTGCCGTCATGTTCAGCCTCGCCGCGTTCGTCGCCCTGTTCGTGCAGGACATCCTCGGCTATTCGCCGCTGCAGGCCGGCCTGGCGTTCGTGCCCTTCGCCTTCGGCCTGGGCGCCGCCGCGGCGGTCGCGTCGAAGCTGGCGGTGCGGGTGCGGCCCCGCTGGCTGGTCGTCACCGGGTCCCTGATCATGGCGGTCAGCCTCCTGTACGGGTCGACGATGTCGCACACCGTCGCCTACCTGCCGACGCTGTTCGTCCTGGTGCTCGTCGTCGGGTTCGGGGTAGGCCTGGCCGTGGTGCCGCTGCCGCTGTGCGCGATCGCCGGCGTCGGCTCGCACGAAATCGGCCCGCTCGCGGCGATCGCTCAGGTGGCGCAGACCCTCGGCGGACCCATCGGCCTGGCCGTGATCGGCGCGATGGCCACGTCGCGGACCCTGTCGCTGGGCGGCACGTCCGGCGCCGTCGCCGACATGGATCCCGGCCAGCTCTACGCGCTGGGGGAGGGCTACCTCTTCGCCCTCGTCGGCTGTGCGGTGTGCGCCGTGATCGCGGGTGCCGCGGCGTTGTTCATCCGCTTCACCCCCGAGCAGGTGGCGCAGGCCCAGGTGGCGGAGAAGGCGGCGCAGGGCGCATAGCCCCCGTACCGTACCGACCCTGCCGCCGAGGTGTGTCCGGCCCCAGCGGCGGGGTAGCCGACGGACATGTTGTCGACCCTCACCGAGTGGGCGCGGTTTCCGGCGACGTGGACCGCACGCGCGGTACGCGTGCGCGGACACGAGCGGTACGTCGCCGCGCAGGCGCTGAAGTCGGCCCTCGCGGCGGTCCTCGCGTGGCTCGTCGCCGCCGAGTGGCTGACGCTGCCGCAGGCCTTCCTCGCCCCCTACGTCGCGGTGTTCCTCGTCGAGACCACGGTGTTCCGGTCCCTCCGGCAGGCGGTGGTGCAGATCGCAACGGTCGTCGCCGGCGTGCTGCTCGCGGCAACGGCGGAATGGCTGCTGCCGGGGCAGACGGCGGCGATCGGCGTCGTGGTGCTCGTCGGCTGGTTCGTCGGCCGCTGGCGGCGGTTCGGTTCGAACGGGATCTGGGTGGCGATCACCGCGTTGCTGGTGATCGCGACGGGCGCCGCCGGCAGCCCGGTGATGCTGGGGGAGCGGCTGATCGAGACGGCGATCGGTGCAGCGTGCGGACTCGTGGTGACCGCGGCGCTGTTCCCGCCCGTCTACCCGGTCGGGGACGAACTCGGGGTACTCGCCCGTGAGGCCCGATCCCTGCTGTGTGACATGGCCGCCGGGTTGGGCGACGAGGCGGGTCCGGGGGCCGGGGGCTGGGTGCGTCGCACGGGGGAGATCGACCGGATGATGGACCGCGCGGCGGAGTCGTCGCAGTGGGCACGAGAGAGTGTGCGGCTCAATCCGCGCCCTATCGCGGCCCGGGTCCGGGATCAGGCCTCGGCCTCCGACGACGTCCTCGACCGGCTGTGGTACGCCGTGCCGGCGCTCCGCGAACTCGCCCGCGTGGCGGAGGCGGCGTCGGACGGCGTTCTCGACGGGGCGGACGACGCGGCGCGCTGCTCTGTGCCTGCTCTCCTGACAGCCCTGGCCGAGCTCGTGGACCGGATCGGGGACGCCGCCGACCCCGTCCGATTCGCCGACCCCGTCCGATTCGCCGACCCCGTCCGATTCGACGAGGCCTGCGGCGAGTGCGCCGACCGGCTGGCCGAGCTGCAGCGATCGGCCGCCGGGTCCGCCGATCCTCGGGTGGCGGCCGTGCTCGGCAGCTTCTGGCACCCGGCGCACCGGTTCCTCACCGCGGTGCAGGACACCGCGCGCGCCGCAGTCAGGTCAGGATCACCAGTTCGGTGGCTGACGCCACCTCGGCCCGCAGGCCCGCCCGGGCCGCGACGCGGGCGGCACCGTCGACGTCGGCCGGCTCCGCGCGGGTCAGTACGAGCGCGCGGGCCAGCAGGCCCTTGTGATGCTTGTTGAAGTGACTGACCACCTTGCGGCCGCCGTCGGGCTGCTCGGTGAGCACGGTCGCGGTGACCGCGCCGGGGACGGGCCCGAGCTGCCGATACACCCCCGACCGCAGGTCCACCACGAGCTCCCCGGCGGCCTCGGCGGCCAGTGCGCCGCTCAGCTCCGGGCGCCACCGCGACGCGAGGGTCCCGACGCCGGGCAGCTTCGATCCGCCCGACAGGCGATAGGCCGGGATGGGATCGCCGGCGCGCACCGCGCCGAACAGGGCCGACCCGATCGCGAGTCGCCGGTAGGCCTTCTCCCGCTGCGCCCGGGTGAACGAGCCGGCGTCGAGGGCGTCGAACAGCACCCCGGTGTAGCGCGCGAGAGCCGGCCGGGTGGGCGAGACCCACAGCTTGGCGTTGCGTTCGATCTCGTCCGCCTGCGTGGGGCCCAGGCCCAGGGCGAGGCTCGACGCCTCCTGATCCGCGGCCAGGTCGACGAGCGCCTGCACCAGCTCCTCGCGGGTCGCGGTCAGTTGCGGCATCGACAGCTCGCCCAGGTCGAGGGGCGCACCGTCGCCGCCGTCGGACTTGGCTTCGGAGGGAGGCAGAAGCACCAGCACAAGCGGTAACCGTACCGAGGTCGGTTCCGGGGCGGCAGGTAGGCTGCTCTCCCGTGATCACCCGCATGTCGCACCTGTTTCTCCGCACCCTCCGCGACGACCCGGCCGACGCCGAGGTCGCCAGCCACAAGCTGCTCGTGCGCGCCGGCTACGTCCGCCGCATCGCCCCGGGGGTGTACTCGTGGCTGCCGCTGGGTCTGCGGGTGCTGCGGCAGGTCGAGCGTGTCGTGCGCGAGGAGATGAACGCGATCGGTGGGCAGGAGATCTCGCTGCCGGCGCTGCTGCCGCGCGACCCCTACGAGACCACGAACCGGTGGACCGAGTACGGCGACGGGTTGTTCCGGCTCCAGGACCGCAAGGGCGCCGACTACCTGCTCGGACCCACCCACGAGGAGATGTTCGCGCTCACCGTCAAGGGTGAATACAACTCGTACAAGGATTTTCCGGTCACCCTGTACCAGATCCAGACGAAGTACCGCGACGAGGAACGTCCCCGTGCCGGCATCCTCCGCGGCCGCGAGTTCGTGATGAAGGACTCCTACAGCTTCGACCTCACCGACGAGGGCCTGGCCGAGTCGTACCGGGCGCATCGTGACGCCTACGAGCGGATCTTCGCCCGACTCGGCGTGAAGTACGTGATCGTCTCCGCGACGTCGGGCGCCATGGGCGGCAGCGCGTCGGAGGAGTTCCTCGCCGAGAGCGACGCCGGCGAGGACACGTACGTGCGCTGCCTCGAGTCGGGCTACGCCGCGAACGTCGAGGCCGTCAAGACCCTGGCCCCCGAGCCGGTTTCGTTCGACGGGCTGCCCGAGGCGGTGGTGCACGACACCCCGGACACCCCGACCATCGACACTCTCGTCGAGTGGGCCGCCGGTGCGCTCGACCGCCCGGTGACCGCCGCCGACACCCTCAAGAACATCCTCGTCAAGACGCGGCGACCCGGCGGGGAGTGGGAACTGCTCGGCATCGGCATCCCCGGCGACCGGGAGGTCGACGACAAGCGGCTCGGCGCGTCGCTCGAGCCGGCCGAGTACGAGCTGCTCACGGACGCCGACTTCGCGGCCAACCCGTTCCTCGTCAAGGGGTACATCGGTCCGAAGGCGTTGCTGGACAACGGAGTTCGTTACCTCGTCGATCCGCGTGTCGGAAACGGCACGTCGTGGATCACCGGTGCCGACGAGCCCGGCAGGCACGTCGTCGGACTCGTCGCCGGGCGCGACTTCACCCCGGACGGCACGATCGAGGCCGCCGAGGTGCGCGACGGTGACCCGTCCCCGGACGGTGCGGGCCCGCTCGTGTCGGCGCGCGGCATCGAGATCGGCCACGTGTTCCAGCTCGGCCGCAAGTACACCGACGCGTTCGCCGTCGACGTGCTCGGTGAGAACGGCAAGCCGGTGCGCCCGACCATGGGTTCCTACGGCGTCGGTGTCTCCCGGCTCGTCGCCGTGATCGCCGAGCAGCAGCACGACGACAAGGGCCTGCGGTGGCCCGCCGAGGTCGCCCCGTTCGGGGTGCACCTGGTGATCGCGAACAAGGACGAGGCGGCCCGGGAGGGCGCCGAGAACCTGGCCGCCGAGCTCGACAAGGCGGGCGTCGAGGTGCTGCTCGACGATCGCAAGGCCTCGCCCGGCGTGAAGTTCAAGGACTCCGAGCTGCTCGGCGTGCCGCTGGTCGTCGTCGTCGGCCGCGGCTGGGCCGACGGCAAGGTCGAGCTGCGCGACCGGTTCAGCGGCGAGTCCCGCGAGGTGCCGGCCGATGCGGCCCTGAAGGAGATCCTCGGCGCGTAGTAGCACCCCGGTGGCCCTCCGGATCGCGTGCGGGCCACCGGGGCACCACACTGATGCCATGGACGACTGGGAGCGCACCGACGCCTACCTGACCGACACCTTGATCGGGGCCGACCCTCAGCTCGAGGACGCGCTCGCGGCGAACACCGCGGCGGGCCTGCCGCCGATCGACGTCGCACCCGTGCAGGGCAAGTTCCTGCATCTGCTGGCGCGGATCCGCGGTGCGCAGCGCATCCTCGAGATCGGCACGCTCGGCGGGTACTCCACCATCTGGCTCGCGCGGGCCGTCGGCGACGACGGGCGCGTGGTCACCCTCGAGTACGAGCCCCGGCACGCCGAGGTCGCCCGCGCCAACCTCGATCGCGCCGGCGTGGGGGCGCGGGTCGACATCCGCGTGGGCGCCGCGCTCGACACCCTGCCGTCCCTCGAGGGCGGGGCCCCGTTCGACCTGGTGTTCGTCGACGCGGACAAGGAGAACAACCCGCACTACGTGCGGTGGGCGCTGCGGCTCGGCCGCCCCGGCACCGTCATCGTCGTCGACAACGTGATCCGCGGCGGTTCGGTCACCAACGCCGATCTCGACGACGAGCGGGTGCGCGGCGCCCGAGAGGTGCTGGAACTCATGGCCACCGATCCCCGGCTCGACGCGACGGCGCTGCAGACCGTCGGCGCGAAGGGCTGGGACGGCTTCGCGATCGCCGTGGTGACCGGATAGCCGCGTCGCGCGGCGCATCCGCCCGCTCCCCGCTCGTGCGCGCACGCAATCGGGCGCGGGTGAGCGGCCGGCGCGCGGACGCCGTGGAGGTCAGGGCTGCCCGGGCAGCGCGACGGACGGCGGGACGACCCCGAGGTTCGCGCGCCACCGGGCCGCCCGCATCGCGGACTCGGTGAGCGCCTCGATCGCCGCCCCGCGGGTGTGCTCGCTGCGTGCCCGCTCGACGACGGAGCGCCACGCCACCGCGACATCGGTCTCGATCTGCACCGCCAACTGTGCGGCGGAAACCGGGTCGGTCACCGGGAAGGGCGTCGTGTACCCGGCGGCCGCGGTGGGCGGGGTGACGGCGGCGGCCCGCAGCGCGTCCGTGGTGGCGTCGCGCCGGGCGCGGTGGGCGGCGGCGTCCGCCGACACCTCGGCCGCGCGGGCGGGGTTGGAGAACGCGGCGACGATGCCGTAGCCGAACACCGCGGCGTACTCGGCGTTCAACGCGTCCACGAGGGCCTGCTGCTCGACGCCGAGCGATTGCGAACTCACGGCAGCAGCACCCCCCTGTGCACGGCGCACGCGGCGCTGATCGAGGCGAGCAGGCCCGCCCGGTAACCCTGCAGGGTGCGGGCCAGGTCCGCGGCGGCGCGCTGGGAGCCGTTCAGCCGCTCGCGCAGCAGGTCGAGGGTCGGTGGATCCGCGGCCGGGGCGGCGGTCGTCGTCGTGGTGGTCGACGCCGTGGTGGTCGACGCCGGGTCGGCCCCGGCGAGACGGGCCACCTCGGCGTCCAGGACCTGGGCGTGGGTCGTGCGTTCGGCGCCGACGGCATTCAGGGCGCCCGCCCGGTCGGGAAGCAGCGCGACGAGCAGAGCGGCGGTCGCGGCGTCGACGCGCGCCCGCTCGGCCTGGGCGATCAGCGGATCGACCTCCCCGGCGCCGTCGTCCTCGCCGGCGCCGCAGCCGGCGACGGCGAGCGCGCCGACGCTGCCGAGCGCGGCGCCGGACCAGCGCAGCACGGTGCGTCGGGACACGGGCGGTGAGGATGCGGGCGTCGGCACCGCACCATCGTGCCAGCCCGGCCCGGGCGGATCCGACGGTGGTCGGGCCGCGGGGGGTTGGTCACGGGAGCGCCGGATGCGCGATACCCTTGAATACCTGCCGGTCCGCTCGTGCGCCGGCATGACGTCCGCTGCGATCACAACTGAACGAGGAGCTTGTCGCGATGCCGGTGCCGCCCCCGGAGAGAATTGCCGAACTCGTCTCCGGCCCGATCGAGCGCGCGGGGTACGACCTCGAGGACGTGGTGATCACGTCTGCAGGCAAGCACAGCACGGTGCGGCTGTTCGTCGACAGCGACGCCGGGTTGAGCCTCGACGAGGCCGCCCGCCTGAGCACCCTGGTCTCCGAGGCGTTCGAAGCCGTCTCCGATTTCGGCGAATCGCCCTACGTGCTCGAGGTGACCAGCCCCGGCATCGGCCGCCCGCTCACCCGCGAGCGGCACTGGCGCCGGTCCCAGGCCCGCAAGGCCCGGATCGAACTGGACGACGAGACGATCGTCGGCCGCATCGGTGAGCTCGTCGGGGACGAGGTCCGGATCGTCGTTCCCGGCCGCAGCGGGCCCTCGGTGCGGGCGATCCCGCTCGCGGAGGTGCGCCGCGCCGTCGTCGAGGTGGAGTTCAACGCGCCGAATCCGCGCGAACTCGAACTCGCGGGCGGCCTGCCGGACGGCCGGGTGCGTGCAGGCGAGATCGCCGAGGGCGCCGGCGACGACCCGGACGACGAGAGCGGCACGGACTACAACGGCACGGACGAAGTGAAGGTGGACAAGTGAATATCGACATCGCAGCCCTGAAGGTCCTCGAGGCCGACAAGAACATCCCGTTCGACGCGCTGATCGAGACGATCCAGACGGCCCTGCTCACGGCCTACCGGCATACCGACGGGCACCAGCCGCACGCGAGCGTCGACGTGGACCGCAGGACCGGTGCCGTGCGGGTGATGGCGCAGGAGTTCGACGCGGACGGCAACCTCGTCTCCGAGTGGGACGACACCCCGGAGGGCTTCGGTCGCATCGCGGCGACCACCGCCCGCCAGGTGATCATGCAGCGCATTCGCGATGCCGAGCACGAGCAGCGGTTCGGGGAGTTCGCGACGCACGAGGGCGAGGTTGTCGCCGGTGTGGTCCAGCGCGACACCCGCGCCAACGCCCGCGGCATGGTCGTGGTGAAGATCGGCGCCGAGACCACCGGCACCGAAGGGCTGATCCCGCCGGCCGAGCAGGTGCCCGGCGAGACGTACGAGCACGGCGACCGGATCCGGTGCTACGTCGTCGGGGTTTCGCGGGGGCAGCGCGGCCCGCAGATCACCCTGTCGCGGACGCACCCCAACCTGGTGCGCAAGCTCTTCGCCCTCGAGGTGCCGGAGATCGCGGACGGGTCGGTGGAGATCGTCGCCGTCGCGCGGGAAGCCGGTCATCGCTCCAAGATCGCCGTCCACTCGCGGGTGCCGGGACTGAACGCCAAGGGCGCGTGCATCGGCCCGATGGGGCAGCGGGTGCGCAACGTCATGCGCGAACTCGGTGACGAGAAGATCGACATCATCGACTTCGACGAGGATCCGGCGAAGTTCGTCGGTAACGCGCTGTCCCCGTCGAAGGTGGTATCCGTCACAGTCGTCGACCCCGACGCGCGCGCCGCGCGGGTCGTCGTTCCCGACTACCAGCTGTCCCTCGCGATCGGCAAGGAAGGGCAGAATGCCCGGCTGGCCGCGCGGCTGACCGGGTGGCGGATCGACATCCGCAGCGATGCCGCGGCCGGGGGTCCGGCGTCGGCGGGATCGCCCGCGACAGGCAGATAGGGGTGGAATGCACGGTTCCGGCCCGATCAGCGGTAGAGTGGTCGATGGCTCAGCATGAGCTGCCCTCGGCCGACCGAGAGCGCACCCGTCCGGTGCGCACCTGTGTCGGGTGTCGGCAGCGGGTGCTGGCTGCCGATCTGCTGAGGGTTGTGGCGCGGGCGACGGAGCCGTCAGGCTTCGTGCTGGTGCCGGACCCGGGGCGGAGGATGCCCGGTCGGGGCGCGTGGGTGCACCCCGATCCGGAATGCCTCGGTCAGGCGGAACGGCGTCGAGCATTCGGCAGAGCGCTGCGGGTGTCGGGAACAATCGACCCGTCTGCGCTTGTTCAGCTGGTCGGGGTCCGGAACGAGGGGAACTCGGCGTAGCGATACGCGCCGGACCGGGCACACCAACTCTGAGAAGAACAGGTACAAGCACTCATGAGCACACCGTGAAGCACCAGCGATGAACGTCCATCGGAGATAACCCGAGGTCGTGCGGGCACCAGCCGCTCGACCTCATCAGTGAGGAGAGCAGTGGCAGGCAAGGCCCGTGTACACGAGTTGGCCAAGGAACTCGGTGTCACCAGTAAGGAACTTCTCGCCCGTTTGAAGGAACAGGGCGAATTCGTGAAGTCGGCGTCCTCGACGGTCGAGCCGCCGGTCGCGCGTCGACTGCGCGAATCTTTCGCGAAGGCGAACGGCGACGGCGCAGCTCCGTCGGCGGCAGCCCCCAAGCCCGGGGCGCCGCGCCCCGGTCCCCGTCCGGCAGCGCCCGCCCAGGCCGCGCCGGCACCCGCCCCGGCCCCGAAGCCCGAGGCCGCAACCCCCGCGCCGAGCCCGGCTCCGGATTCGCGCGCCGCCGCACCCGGCCCCAAGCCCGGCGCTCCGCGCCCGGCTGCCCCGAAGCCGGCCACCCCGCAGGCTCCGGCCGCGCAGGCCGCCCCGCAGGCTCCGGCCCCGCAGGCTCCGGCCCCGCAGGCTCCGGCCCCGCAGGCTCCGGCCCCGCAGGCTCCGGCCGCCGGCCCCAAGCCGGGCGGTCCCCGTCCCGGTCCCAAGCCGCCGCGCGTCGGCAACAATCCGTACTCGTCCGCACCCGCGGAGCGGCCCGCGCCGCGTCCGGGCGCGCCGCGTCCGGTTCCCGGTCAGGGTCGCCCCGCGGCCGGTCCCGGCGGTGCCCGTCCGGCTCCCGGCCAGGGTCGCCCCGCGGCCGGTCCCGGCGGTGCCCGTCCGGCTCCCGGCCAGGGTCGCCCCGCGGCCGGTCCCGGCGGTCCCCGTCCGGCTCCCGGCCAGGGCGGTCCTCGGCCGTCCCCCGGCTCGATGCCCCCGCGTCCGAACCCGGCCGCGATGCCGCAGCGTGCTGCGCGTCCCGGCCCGACCGGCCGTCCCGGCCGTCCCGGCGCGCCCGGCGGACGTCCGGCCGGCGGTGGTGGCGGTGGCGGTTACCGCGGTGGCGGTGGCGGTGCTCCCGGCGCCGGTGCCGGTGCCGGTGCCGCCGGTGGTTTCCGCGGTCGTCCCGGTGGCGGCGGCGGTGGCGCCGGCCGTGGTGGCCGCGGCGGAACCGCGGGTGCCTTCGGTCGTCCCGGTGGCGCTCCGCGCCGTGGTCGCAAGTCGAAGCGGCAGAAGCGGCAGGAATACGATTCGATGCAGGCACCGTCGGTCGGCGGTGTGCGGCTGCCGCGCGGCAACGGCGAGACCATCCGTCTCGCCCGCGGCGCGTCGCTGTCCGACTTCGCGGAGAAGATCGACGCGAACCCGTCGGCCCTGGTCCAGGCGCTGTTCAACCTCGGTGAGATGGTCACGGCCACTCAGTCGGTGAACGACGAGACCCTCGAGCTGCTCGGCTCGGAGATGAACTACAACGTTCAGGTCGTCAGCCCCGAGGACGAGGACCGCGAGCTGCTCGAGTCGTTCGACATCACCTACGGCGAGGACGAGGGCACCGAGGAAGACCTCGTGCAGCGTCCGCCGGTGGTGACCGTCATGGGTCACGTCGACCACGGCAAGACCCGCCTGCTCGACACGATCCGCAAGGCTAACGTCCGCGAGGGCGAGGCCGGTGGCATCACCCAGCACATCGGTGCCTACCAGGTGATGACCCACCTCAACGGCGAAGACCGGCTGATCACCTTCATCGACACCCCGGGTCACGAGGCGTTCACCGCCATGCGTGCCCGCGGCGCGAAGTCGACCGACATCGCGATCCTCGTGGTCGCGGCCGACGACGGCGTCATGCCGCAGACGGTGGAGGCGATCAACCACGCGCAGGCTGCGGACGTGCCGATCGTGGTCGCGGTGAACAAGATCGACAAGGAGGGTGCGAACCCCCAGAAGATCCGCCAGCAGCTCACCGAGTACGGCCTGGTCACCGAGGAGTACGGCGGCGACACGATGTTCGTCGACATCTCGGCGAAGCAGGGCCTGAACATCGACCAGCTGCTCGAGGCCGTGCTGCTCACCGCGGACGCGTCCCTCGACCTGCGGGCCAACCCGGACATGGAGGCGCAGGGCGTCGCGATCGAGGCGCACCTCGACCGCGGCCGCGGCCCCGTGGCCACCGTCCTGGTCCAGCGCGGCACGCTGCGCGTCGGCGACTCGATCGTCGCGGGCGACGCGTACGGCCGTGTCCGCCGAATGGTGGACGAGCACGGCGACGACGTCCTCGAGGCGTTTCCGTCGCGTCCGGTCCAGGTCATCGGCTTCACGTCGGTGCCCGGCGCCGGTGACAACCTCGTCGTCGTCGAGGAGGACCGCATCGCACGGCAGATCGCGGACCGCCGCAATGCGCGCAAGCGCAACGCGCTGGCCGCCAAGAGCCGCAAGCGGATCAGCCTCGAGGACCTCGATGCCGCGCTCAAGGAGCACAACGAGCTCAACCTCATCCTCAAGGGCGACAACGCCGGTACGGTCGAAGCCCTCGAGGAGGCCCTCATGGGCATCGAGGTCGGCGACGAGGTGCGCCTGCGGGTCATCGACCGCGGTGTCGGTGGTGTCACCGAGACCAACGTCAACCTGGCCGCCGCGTCGAACGCTGTGATCATCGGCTTCAACGTCCGCGCTGAGGGCAAGGCCACCGAGCTCGCCAACCGCGAGGGCGTCGACATCCGCTACTACTCGATCATCTACCAGGCGATCGACGAGGTGGAGAAGGCCCTCAAGGGCATGCTCAAGCCGATCTACGAGGAGGTCGAGCTCGGCCGCGCCGAGATCCGGGCGATCTTCAAGTCGTCCAAGGTCGGCAACATCGCGGGCTGCATGGTCCAGTCGGGTGTCGTCAAGCGCAACGCGAAGGCCCGTCTGCTCCGCGACAACAATGTGGTCGCCGAGACGGTCACCATCTCGTCGCTGCGGCGCGAGAAGGACGATGTGACCGAGGTGCGGGAAGGCTTCGAGTGCGGTCTGACGGTCACCTACTCCGACATCAAGATCGGTGACGTGATCGAGGCGTACGAGCTGCGCGAGAAGCCGCGCGACTGACGCAGCCGGACACAACCGACGGCCTCGTCGGCGGCGGTGGGCGAGATGATCGCCCGCCGCCGTCGGCGTGCCGGAGGACCGGCACCGGACGAGACCGGAGGGCGGATGTATCTCGGGGCACTGGAACTGGACGTCCTGCTCGGTGACGTGCGCTCGCTCAAGCAGAAGCGGTCCGTGATCCGGCCCGTGCTCGCCGAGTTGCGGCGGATGGCGGTCAGCGCCGCCGAGACCGGCGACCAGGACCTCTACCGTCGCGCCGAGATCGGCGTGGCGGTGGCCGCGTCGGCGGTGCCCTATCTCAACGAGGTGCTCGACACGTGCGAGCGGCTCGTCGCCGGCCGCCCGGAGTTGCAGCTGCTCTCCGTGCGGCGAAGAATTTTCGGTCCGGAGGACTGACCGGACCGGTGGAACAAACATGTGGTCGCCGCCGGCGGCCGGGGAGAGGAACCGACTGACATGGCCGATCCAGCACGGGCACGTCGACTGGCCAAGCGCATCGCCACGATCGTCGCCACGGCCATCGATCACGAGATCAAGGATCCGCGGCTGGCGTTCGTCACGGTGACCGATGCGAAGGTCACCGCGGATCTGCACGACGCCACCGTCTACTACACGGTCCGCGGCGAGGACCTGGACACCGAACCCGACCTGGCCGCGGCCGCCGCAGGCCTGGAGAAGGCCAAGGGCGTGCTGCGCTCGATGGTCGGGGCGGGCACCGGGGTGCGATTCACCCCCACCCTGACGTTCGTCACCGACACCGTGCCGGACACCGCCCGGCACATGGAGGAACTCCTCGAACGGGCACGGGCCGCCGACGAGGAACTCGCCAAGGCCCGCGAGGGCGCCGCTCCCGCCGGCGAGCCGGATCCCTACAAGGAACCACGGGCGCGTCCCGACGACGGTGACGACCTGTAGCGCACCGATGGCCGAGTCGATGCAGGCCGCCACGACGGTCGATCTGCGCGACGCCGTCGCGCTCCTCGAGGACGCCACCTCGGTGACGATCCTCTGCCACGTCCAACCCGACGCCGACACCTTCGCCAGCGGCCTGGCGCTCGGCACGGTGCTCGAGCGGCGCGGCGTTCCGGTGCAGGTGGCGTTCGCGTCTCCGGCCGCCGTCCCGGCATCGATGCGCGACCTGCCCGGCGGGCACCTGCGGGTGCCCGCCGGGCAGGTGCGCCGCAACGTCGATCTGCTCGTCACCGTGGACTGCGGCACGGCCGGCCGGCTCGGGCATCTCGCGGACCGGCTGGCCGGAGCGAAGCGCAGCCTGGTGATCGACCACCACCGCTCCAACACCCGGTTCGGCACCCACAACCTGATCGACGAGGCCGCCGAATCCACCACCGCCGTGCTCGCCGAGCTGTTCGACGAGTGGGGCGTGGAGATCGACGCGGACCTCGCCCACTGCCTCTACGCGGGGCTGGTCACCGACACCGGCTCGTTCCGGTGGGGACGCGCCGGGGGACACCGTCTGGCCGAGCGCCTGCTGGCCACCGGCATCGACGGGGCCGCCATCACGCGACGGCTCCTCGACACGCACCCCTTCGGGTGGCTGCCGATGCTGTCGCGGGTGCTCGCGTCGGCGACGCTCGTGCCCGACGCCGCCGGCGGACGCGGACTCGTCCACGCGACGGTGCTGCGCGCCGATTCGGCGCACCTCGGCGCCGAGGAGGTCGAAAGCGTCATCGACATCGTCCGGACCACCGCCGAAGCGGAGGTCGCCGCCGTGTTCAAGGAGTGCGGCCCGGACGTGTGGACAGTGTCGCTGCGCTCGAAGAACGCCATCGACGTCTCCGTCGCCGCCACCGCCCTCGGCGGAGGCGGGCATCGGTTCGCATCCGGATACACCGCGTACGGCGACCGCGACCGGGTGGTCACGGCGTTGCGCGCGGTCCTGGACTGACGGTGCCGGCGCCGCAGCCGCGGGACACCACCGGCCCGGAACCGGACGCGCCGGCGCACGTCGTTCCCGAGGCCACTGCCCGGCGCATCCTCGGGCTCGCGGTGCCGGCCCTCGGGGTGCTCGCCGCCGAGCCGCTGTACCTCCTGTTCGACATCGCCGTCGTCGGCCGGCTCGGCGCGCTCGCGCTCGCGGGCCTCGCCATCGGCGGCCTCGTCCTCGCCCAGGTCAGCACCCAGCTGACCTTTCTGTCCTACGGGACCACGGCCCGCGCCGCCCGCCTCCACGGCGCCGGCCGGCGCGGCGCGGCCGTCGCCGAGGGCGTGCAGGCCACCTGGCTCGCGCTCGGTGTCGGCACCGCGATCCTGCTCGTCGGGCAGGTACTGGCGGAACCGGTGGCCGCGCTGATCGCCGGGGACCCGGATATCGCCGACGCCGCGGTGTCGTGGCTGCGGGTCGCCCTGTTCGGCGCACCGTTGATCCTCGTCGGGCTCGCCGGCAACGGCTGGATGCGCGGCGTGCAGGACACCGCCCGTCCGCTGCGGTACGTGCTCGCCGGGCTCGCGCTCTCGGCCGTGCTGTGCCCGCTGCTCGTGCACGGCCTGCTCGGCGCCCCACGCTGGGAACTCGCCGGTTCCGCCGTCGCCAACGTCGCCGGACAGGGTGTCTCCGCGGCCCTGTTCGTCGGGGCACTGCTCCGGGCCGGTGTGCCGCTGCGGCCCCGTCGCGCGGTGATCGTGGCGCAGTTGCGCCTCGGCCGCGATCTGATCGCCCGCAGCCTCGCCTTCCAGGCGTGCTTCCTGTCCGCGGCCGCGGTGGCCGCCCGCTTCGGTGCCGCGGCCGTCGCGGCGCACCAGGTGGTGCTGCAGCTGTGGAACTTCGTCGCGCTCACCCTCGACTCGCTCGCCGTCGCCGCGCAGGCCCTGGTGGGTGCGGCGCTCGGGGCGGGGGCCCGGTCCGGCGCGAAGCGCCTGGCGTGGCGGATCACCGCCTGGTCCACGGTGTTCGCCACCGGCCTGGCCCTGGCGTTCCTGCTCGGTGGCGACGTGATCCCAGCGTTGTTCACCGGCGATCCGGCGGTCCTCGAGCAGATCGACGTCGCCTGGTGGTTCTTCGTCGCGCTCATGCCCGCCGCCGGAGTCGTGTTCGCGCTCGACGGGGTGCTGCTCGGCGCCGGCGACGCCGCCTTCCTGCGCACCGCCACGCTCGCGTCCGCGCTGTTCGGCTTCCTGCCCGTCGTCTGGTGCTCGCTGGTGTGGGGCTGGGGGCTCGCGGGTATCTGGACGGGGCTTACGGTGTTCATCGTGTTCCGCATGGCGGCCGTCGTCTGGCGGACCCGGTCGGGGCGGTGGGCCGTGACCGGTGCGGACCGGCAGATCCGGCGCGAGACGGTACGGGACAAGACAGAAGGGGAGGACCGGTGACGGGGAAACTCTGGGCGGTCAGCGACATCCACGTCGGGCATCGAGGCAATCGCCCCGTCACCGAGGATCTGCACCCCGAATCCCCGGACGACTGGTTGATCGTCGCCGGCGACGTCGCCGAGAAGTCCGACGACATCCGGTGGGCGCTGTCGCTGCTGCGCAGCCGTTTCGCGAAGGTGATCTGGGTTCCCGGCAACCACGAGCTGTGGACCACCGCCAAGGATCCGGTGCAGATGCACGGCGCCGCCCGGTACGACTACCTCGTGACGATGTGCCGCGAACTCGACGTGCTCACCCCGGAGGACCCGTATCCCGTGTGGCACGGCGAGGGCGGGCCGGTGACACTCGTGCCGATGTTCCTGCTCTACGACTACTCGTTCCTGCCCGAGGGCACCACGACGAAGGCCGAGGGCCTGGCGCTCGCCCGCGAACGCAACGTCGTCGCCACCGACGAGTTCCTCCTCTCGCCCGACCCGTACGTCACCCGCGACGTGTGGTGCCGCGTGCGGCTCGACGACACCCGCAAGCGCCTCGACGCCCTCGACCCGGCGCTGCCGACGGTGCTGATCAACCACTTCCCACTGGTCCGCGAACCCACGCGGATGCTGTTCTACCCGGAGTTCTCCCTCTGGT
Source organism: Rhodococcus sp. 2H158 (assembly GCF_053764755.1). Taxonomy (NCBI): domain Bacteria; kingdom Bacillati; phylum Actinomycetota; class Actinomycetes; order Mycobacteriales; family Nocardiaceae; genus Rhodococcus; species Rhodococcus sp. 2H158. The sequence continues at coordinate 10,974 of NZ_JBSNCE010000019.1, read as the reverse complement.
GTGGCACCACCGAGACCGCCGATTGGCACCTGCGCTACCGCGCGTTGTGCGCCGTGTACGGGCACCTGCACATTCCGCGTACCACGTACTACGACGGCGTCCGCTTCGAGGAGGTCTCCCTCGGCTACCCACGGGAATGGCAGCGCCGGGGTCTGCCCGAGCCGCTGCTGCGCCAGATCCTGCCGGTGCCGGAGTATCCGCCGGGATCGCTGAACAAGTGGGGCGGGCACTTCCGGGTGACCCCCGAGATGGAAGCCGAAGTCGAAAAGATGCGCGCTGCGCGCGCTGCACAGAACACGCGCGCTGAGCGCTCTGCACAGAACACGCGCGCCGGGCGCGCTGGGGAGCTGCGATGACCGACCCGACGACCTCGACCCGCACCGGGCTGATCACCCGGATCCTGCCCGACGGCATCGCCGCCGCGGAGTTGTTCGAGGACCCGCCCGGCCTGCGGCCGCACCCGCAGGAGGAGGCGCTCGTCGCCCGTGCGGTGGACAAGCGGCGACGGGAGTTCGCCGGGGCGCGGCACTGCGCGCGGCTCGCCATGCGGCAGCTCGGAATGGAGCCCGGGCCGGTGCTCAAGGGCGACAAGGGGGCGCCCGTATGGCCGCGGGGAGTTGTCGGCAGCCTCACCCACTGCGACGGCTACCGCGGCGCCGTGCTGGCCTACGCGCTGCAGGTGCGGTCGCTGGGGATCGACGCCGAGCCGCACGGTCCCCTGCCCGACGGGGTGCTCGAGGCGGTGTCCCTGCCGCAGGAGCGCACCTGGCTCGCCGGCACCGAGCCGAGCCTGCACTGGGACCGCCTGCTCTTCTGCGCCAAGGAGGCCACCTACAAGGCGTGGTTCCCGCTCACCGGGCGCTGGCTGGGCTTCGAGGACGCCCACATCACGTTCGAGCGCGACGGCGCGGCCGCCGTACCGGGCGCGGCCGCGTCGGGCACGTTCCGTTCCGACCTGCTCGTACCCGGCGACACACGCGAGGGTGCGCCGCTGTCGGCCTTCGACGGGCGGTGGTTGATCGCCGACGGGCTGGTGCTCACCGCGATCGTCGTGCGCTGACGGAGGGGCCGCCGCGGCAGGTGGCAGAATCGGGCCCCGTGTCTGCCTCCGAGAACCCCGCCCTCGCCCGTGCCGGCCTGCTCGTCGTCGACAAGGACCCGGGCATGACCAGCCACGACGTGGTGGCCCGCTGCCGGCGGCTGCTCGGCACCCGCAAGGTCGGTCATGCCGGCACCCTCGACCCGATGGCCACGGGCGTGCTCGTGCTCGGGGTGGAGCGCGCGACGAAGATGCTGGGCCTGCTCGCCCTTACCACCAAGGCGTATTCGGCGACGATCCGGCTCGGGCAGAACACGGTCACCGACGACGCCGAGGGCGAGGTGCTCGCGACCACCGATGCCTCCGCCGTCGCGGACGAGGCGATCGCGGCGGCCGTCGCCGCGCTCACGGGGGAGATCTCCCAGGTGCCCGCCAGCGTCAGCGCGATCAAGATCGACGGCAAGCGCGCCTACGCCCGGATGCGCGAGGGTGAGACGGTCGAGCTCGCGGCCCGGCCGGTCACGGTCTCGCGGTTCGAGGTGCTGTCCCGGCGGACCACCTCGGACGGGTTCGTCGATCTCGACGTCGAGGTGGAGTGCTCGTCCGGCACCTACATCCGGGCGCTGGCCCGGGATCTGGGGGCCGCCCTGGGGGTCGGCGCGCACCTGACGGCGCTGCGGCGCACCCGGGTCGGCCCGTTCGGGCTCGAGCACGCCCGCACCCTTGCCCAGCTCGAGGAGAGCCCGACCGTGAGCCTGGACATCGACGCAGCCGTCCGCACCGCGTTCCCGTGCCGCGACGTCACCGAGGCGGAGGCGGGACTGCTGGCGAACGGCCGGTGGCTGGATCCGGTGGGGATTCCCGGCGTGTACGCGGCGATCGACCCGTCCGGCCGGGCCGCGGCGCTGCGGCAGGAGAAGGGCAATCGGGCCTCTGCGGTTTTCGTCGTGCGCCCGGCCACAATGTATCGTTGTGTCCTTCGGGCTGTTCCAGCAGCCCGAAGGACACACCGGCGGCGCAGCCGCCTACACCAGCCAGATCGCGTCGGCCGCGGGATGCCCGAGGTCGACCGTGGTGCCGCCGTCGCCGCCGATGCGGACCGAGACGGTGCCCGCGAAGTCGCGGCGTTCGACGACCCGGATGTCGGTGTCGAGGGCTATGCCCACGTCGTCGAAGTAGCGCAGCATCGCCGGGTCCGCGTCCGAGATGCGGGCGACGCGGCCGTGCTCGCCGTCGACGAACGCGCTGAGCTGCCGGGCCGGGGGAGTGGGGATCGTGCCGTCGTCCGCCGGGATCGGGTCGCCGTGCGGGTCGCGCTCGGGATGGCCGAGCTTGGCGTCGATGGCGGCGACGAGGCGGTCGGAGACGGCGTGCTCGAGGACCTCGGCCTCGTCGTGCACCTCGTCCCAGCCGTAGCCGAGTTCCTGGACCAGGTACGTCTCGAGCAGGCGGTGCTTGCGGACCATGGCCACGGCGGCCGCGCGTCCGGACTCCGTGAGGGAAATCGCGCCGTAGCGGGCGTGGTCGACGAGGCCCTGATCGGCGAGCTTGCGGACGGCCTCGGAGACGGTCGACGCCGACACCCCGAGCTTCTCCGCGAGCAGCTTCGTCGAGACCTTCTCCCCCGACCATTCCCGCACGGTCCAGATGATCTTGAGGTAGTCCTGCGCGACCGGCGTCAGCGTGTCCGCCGTCGCCACCTCGGTCGTCCCGCTTCTCTCGCCCACGGGGACAGCTTAGGCAAGTCTCACCGCGGATTCATCCGCGTCGCGCAGCCGCGCCCGCCGTCGCAGCGCCCCGGTGATCAGTCCCTGGTGCGGCGAGAAGAGGTAGGCCACCGTGAACACGACGGCCTGCGCCAGGACGACGACACCGCCGGTGGAGGCGTCGGTGTAGTAGCTGACGTACACCCCGGCCGCCGATGTCAGCGCGGCCAGGGTGGGGGCGAGCACCAGCATCCGCGACAGTCGTTCGGTGAGCAGGTACGCCGTCGCACCGGGGATGATCAGCATCGCCACGACGAGGATCACCCCGACGGCCTGGATGGCGGCGACGATGGTGACCGCGAGGAGAGCGAGCAACAGGGCGGACAGCCGGGCCGGGGAGATCCCGAGGGCGTGGGCCTGCCCCCGGTCGAACGCGAACAGGGTCAGGTCGCGGCGCTTGGCGATCAGCACGACGAGCACCATTACCGCGAGGGCGGTGACCTGCCACATGTCCTCGGTGGCCAGGCCCAGCAGGTTGCCGAAGAGCACGTGGTGCAGGTCCACCTGGCTCGGGTTCTTGGAGATCAGGACGACGCCGAGGGCGAACAGCGTCGTGAACACCACGCCGATCGCGGCGTCCTCCTTGACCTTGGTGGTGCTGCGCACGAGCCCGATCAGGGCGACGGCGGCCCCGGCGAACAGCAACGCGCCCAGGGCGAACGGTGCCCCCACCAGGTAGGCCAGCACCACCCCCGGCAGCACGGCGTGGGAGACGGCGTCGCCCATCAGCGACCAGCCGATGAGTACGAGCCAGCAGCTGAGCAGGGCACACACGACCGTGGCGGCCACCGCGACGACGAGCGCACGCTGCATGAAGCCGTACTGCAGCGGTTCGACGATCAGTTCGACGAGGTTCACCGCGCCTCCTGGGGAACGTGGGGGGACGGCACCAGCGGGTCGACGCCGAAGGCGCGGGCGAGGTTCTCCGGCCGGAGCACCTCCTCCGGGGCGCCGTGGACGAGGATGCGACGCTGCAGCAGCGCGGCCTCGTCGCACAGCGTCGACAGCCCGGCGAGGTCGTGGGTGGCGACGAGGATCGTGTGCCCGGAGCCGGCGAGCTCCCGGATCACGCCGGTCAGCGCCGCCTCGGTGCGCTTGTCCACCCCGGCGAACGGCTCGTCGAGCAGCAGCAGGGGAGCACCCTGGGCGATGGCACGGGCGACGAAGACCCGCTTGCGCTGACCGCCCGAGAGCTGCCCGATCTGCCGCTGCTCGTAGCCGGCCATGTCGACGCGTTCGAGCGCGGCCCGGACCGCGGCGTGATCGGCAGGCCGCGGCCGGCGCAGCCAGTTCTGGTGGCCGTAGCGGCCCGTCATCACGACTTCGCCCACGCTGATGGGGAAGTCCCAGTCGACGGCCTCGCTCTGCGGCACGTACGCGACAGCTCCGGCCTTCCGGGCGGTGACGGTGTCGGCGCCGCCGATGGACACGGTGCCGGCGCTCGGCCGCACGATGCCCATGATCGCCTTGAAGAGGGTCGACTTGCCCGAGCCGTTGGTGCCGACGAGCCCGCACACCCGGCCGGTGGCGAGGGTCAGGTCGACGCCGTCGAGCGCGGTGACGGTGCGGTAGTGCACGCTCAGGCGGGAGACGGCCAGTGCGGGGGCGGGTGTCGCGGTCATGGGCGCAGCCCTTCGGTGATGGTGTGGACGTCGTGCCGGAGCAGCTCGAGGTAGGTCGGCACGGGGCCGTCCGGCTCGGACAGCGAGTCGACGTACAGGGTTCCGCCGAACCGGGCACCGGTGTCCTCGGCGACCTGCCGCTGGGCCTTGTCCGAGACGGTGGACTCGCAGAACACGGCGGGCACGGCGTTGGTCCGGACGAAGTCGACCGTGCGGGCGATCTGCTGCGGGGTGCCCTGCTGGTCGGCGTTGACCGCCCACAGGTACGCCTCGCTCAGGCCGGCGTCGCGGGCCAGGTAGCTGAAGGCGCCCTCGCAGGTGACCAGCGCTCGGTGATTCGGCGGCAGCACGGCCAGGTCGGCGACGAGCTGTTCGTGCACCGCCTGCAGTTCGGCGCGGTACGCCGCGGCGTTGGCGGCGTAGTCGGTGGCGTGCTCGGGGTCGAGCTCGGCGAACGCGGCGGCGATGTTGTCGACGTACGTCTGGGCCGCCAACGGGGACATCCACGCGTGCGGGTTGTGCCGCCCCGCGTAGGCGTCCTCGCCGATCGGCAGCGGCGGGACGCCCTCGCTGAGGACGGCGTGGGCGGCGTCGGTGTCGGCGAGGAACTGTTCGAACCAGCGCTCGAGGCCCAGGCCGTTGTCGAGGACGAGGTCGGCCCGGGTGGCGTAGCGCAGGTCGCCCGGAGTGGGTTCGTAGCCGTGGACCTCGGCGCCGACCTTGGTGATCGACTCGACCCGCAGGTGGTCCCCGGCGACGTTGCGGGCGATGTCCGCGAGCACCGTGAAGGTGGTCAGCACCAGGGGGCGGTCGTCGTCGGACCTCTGCGCCGAGGCGCAGCCCGCCAGGACCGTCGTGGCCGCGAACGCCACGGCGATTTTGCGGAGTCCAACGAAAATGTTCGGCATACCGAAATTATGGCGGTGCGCTGTCGGCGTTGTCCATGCGACGTCCCGGGCGAGCCGGAGATGACCGTCCGGCCGCCGGGTCGTAGGCTGCGCTTGTGCAGAGATGGCGAGGTCTCGACGAAATTCCTGCGGATTGGGGTCGTTGTGTCCTGACGATCGGGGTGTTCGACGGTGTGCACCGCGGGCACCAGCAGCTGATCGCGCGGGCGGTGAAGTCGGCGAAGGAACGCGGCACAGCCAGCGCCCTGATGACGTTCGACCCGCACCCGATGGAGGTCGTGCGGCCGGGCAGTCACCCGGCGCAGCTCACGACCCTCGCGCGGCGGGCCGAACTGGCCGAGGAACTCGGCATCGACGTCTTCTGCGTCATGCCGTTCACCCCCGAGTTCATGAAGCTGTCCCCGGAGCGGTACGCCCACGAGATCCTCGTCGAGCGGCTCCACGTCGCCGAGGTCGTCGTGGGCGAGAACTTCACCTTCGGCAAGAAGGCCGCCGGCAACGTGGACCTGCTGCGCACCATCGGCGAGCGCTTCGGCTTCGCCGTTCAGGGCCTGACCTTGCTCAGCGAGCATGCGGTGACGTTCTCGTCCACCTACATCCGCTCGTGCGTCGACGCCGGCGACGTCGCCGCCGCGGCCGACGCGCTGGGCCGCCCGCACCGCGTCGAGGGTGTCGTGGTGCACGGGGACGGCCGCGGCCGCGATCTCGGCTTCCCCACCGCGAACGTCGCGCCGCCCATGTACTCGGCCATTCCCGCGGACGGCGTCTACGCCTGCTGGTTCACCGTCCTCAGCCCGGGTACCGGGGGGCTCGGCACCGTCACGCCGGGGGAGCGGTACCTCGCGGCGGTGTCGGTGGGCACCAATCCGACCTTCTCCGGGCGCACCCGCACCGTGGAGGCGTTCGTTCTCGACGAGGAGGCCGACCTGTACGGCCAGCACGTCGCGGTCGACTTCGTCGAGCGGCTGCGCGGCATGGAGCGGTTCGAATCGGTGGAGGCCCTCATCTCGGCGATGCACCGCGACGCCGAGCGGGCCCGCGAGGTGCTCGAGCGCGCTCGCGGCTAGGGCCGTTCCGGCCCGGGCCCCGGCCCGATCGGGGACAATTCTCGGTGTGTCGATACGTCAGTGGCGACACGCGCGCCTGACCTGGGCGGACGCCGCGAACTATTACGAGTCGAAATCGGGCCGGCCGACCGACTGGTCCGCATTCGTCGTGTTCGACGAGCGGGACGGTGCGATCCGCGGCCCCGAGGACGCGTCCGCTCACCTGCGCTCCCGGGCGCATCTGCTGACCGTGCTGGACCGGCGGATCGTCGAGGCGCCCGGCCGGCTGGACTACCCGTACTGGGTGCGGGCGCAGCTGCCGCCCGAGCAGCGCATCGAGTACCACGAGTGGGCCGGCGGCTCGTTCACCGCGTGCATCGACGCCATCGCCGACCTCTGCGCGGACCCGCTGGACGTCCGGCGGCGCGCGTGGCGCCTGCACGTCTTCGTCGCGGTGTCCGACCCGGACGATCCGGCGGCGACCGTGACGGTCGTCGTGCTGCAGGTCAGTCACGCCGTGATGGCAGGCTCGGCGCTGCCCGCCTTCCTCGGCGCGCTGTTCGGCGCGGACGGGCACCCGCTGCGCGTTCCCGGCCTGGCGCCGGCCGCGGCGCGACCGCACCACGTCGCCGCAGCGGTCTCGGGTGTCGCGCGCTTCGCCCGCTGGTACCTGCAGTTCGGCGCGGTCCTGGTGCGGCGCGCGGCGTCGGCGCGGTCCGCGGACACCCCGGCGGCTCCGGCGGCGCGGTCCGCAGCGGTGCTCGCCCGGGCTCCCGGGCCCGACCGGGTGATCCGGATCGTGCGGCCCGACCTCGGCAGTCTCGTCGGCCGGACCTACACCGTGACGGCCATGGGAGTGGCGGCGGTGTCCCTCGCGATGCAGCGCTACTTCGGCGAGCGCGGCCGGCCCGTCGTCGATGCACATGTCGCGGTTCCGGTCGCGGTCGGCGCGGCCGGTGCCGCGCTGGGCGTCAATCGGCTGACTGCCGCGATCGTTCCGTTGTGTACCGAGGTCGCCGATCCCCGCGACCGGGTGGCGGCCGTGGCCGACGCGCTCGCCGGCGAACGGCGGGTCGCGACGTCCCCCGAGGTGCTGCGCCGCCTTGCGGGTGCGGGTACGGTGCCGTATCCGCTGTATCGCCGGGTGGCGGACCGGCGCGACCGTGCGGCGTCGGCGGGCGTGTTCGCGGCACCCGCCGAGACCGCGGTCACCAGTGTCGACTGTGGCGCCGACACCGGCTGGACCTACGGCGGCGGAACGTTCCGTTTCGTCGCAGGCATCCAGTCCCTCCGGCCGGGGATGGGCCTGGTGCACTCCTTCAGCCGGGCCGGCGAATCGTTCGCCGTCACGGTCATGAGCTCGCCGCTGCTGATGCCGGACCCCGATCGGTACGCGACCCTCCTCGAGGAGGGGTTCGCCGAGGTGATCGAGGCCACCGGAGGCCGCCGATCCGGCACCGGATCCCGCGGCTGAGGGCGGTCGGGGCCGGCGCTCGCACCTCTGGTACGCTCATCCGCTGGTGTGTGCTGCGGTTCGCGGCGGCCGCACCGACGGGCACCGGCCCGTTCCACGAAGCGCGCGGACGTCATCGATCAGGAGTATCCCAGTGGCATTGACCACCGAGCAGAAGAAGCAGATCCTCGGCGAGTACGGCCTCCACGAGACCGACACCGGATCGCCCGAGGCGCAGGTCGCGATGCTCACCAAGCGCATCCAGGATCTGACCGAGCACCTGAAGCAGCACAAGCACGACCACCACTCCCGCCGCGGCCTGCTGCTGCTGGTCGGTCGTCGTCGCCGGCTGCTCAAGTACGTCGAGAAGGTTGACGTCAACCGCTACCGTTCGCTGATCCAGCGTCTGGGTCTGCGCCGATAGGAGCGCGGCGAAGCGACGACGCGATCTGCGTTCGCTGATCTTTCCGATAGCCAACGAGGCAATGCTTAGACTGAGCCTCGTTGGCTATCGGTGTTTGGCCGCTGCGCGGCCGGAGGTGGGTGACGTGCCCACCGGACACCGGCAGCGGCACCCGCGGACGGCGACACCGCCCGCGGAACCGTATGCACCGACGGTGTCGGTCTTCGGTAGTGACCTTCCGGACCAGGTCCGGACGGTTTCGATCGACGACCGCCTCCGCACGCTCGGCCCGTGAGACGCGGGCACGGGCGATCGGTGCGCAGCCGCAGCCACGAGGGTTGTGGCGCCCGCGCGGGTACGGCGAAGACGAGAGGGAAGAGAAGAGTAGAGATGACCAGCAATTCAGCAGTCGAGGTCGACGAGGGCGTGTTCGAGTCCGTCGCAGTCCTCGACAACGGGTCCTTCGGCACCCGCCAGATTCGTTTCGAGACCGGCCGCCTCGCCCAGCAGGCCGCCGGCTCCGTCGTCGCGTACCTCGACGACGAGACCATGCTGCTGTCGGCGACGAGCGCCAGCAAGCAGCCCAAGGAGCACTTCGACTTCTTCCCGCTGACGGTGGACGTCGAGGAGCGCATGTACGCCGCGGGCCGCATCCCCGGCTCGTTCTTCCGTCGCGAGGGCCGGCCCTCCACCGACGCGATCCTGACCTGTCGCCTCATCGACCGGCCGCTGCGCCCGTCGTTCGTCGACGGCCTGCGCAACGAGATCCAGGTCGTGGTGACGGTGCTCAGCCTGAACCCGAACGACCTGTACGACGTCGTCGCGATCAACGCCGCGTCGGCGTCCACCCAGATCGCCGGCCTGCCGTTCTCCGGCCCGGTCGGCGGCGTGCGGGTCGCGCTGATCACCTCCGAGGAGAACAAGACCGGCCAGTGGGTCGCGTTCCCGACGGTCGAGCAGCTCGAGAACGCCGTGTTCGACATGGTGGTCGCGGGCCGCATCGTGGGTGGCGGCGACAACCCCGACACCGCCGACGTCGCGATCATGATGGTCGAGGCCGAGGCCACCGAGAACGTCGTCGAGCTGGTCGCCGGCGGTGCGCAGGCACCGACCGAGACCGTCGTCGCCGAGGGCCTCGAGGCCGCCAAGCCGTTCATCGCGCGGCTGTGCGTCGCCCAGCAGCAGCTCGCCGCCGCGGCCGCGAAGCCCACCGGTGACTTCCCGGTGTTCCCGGCCTACGAGACCGACGTGTACGAGGCCGTCGAGGCCGCAGCGTCGACCAAGCTGGCCGAGGCGCTGACCATCGCCGGCAAGCAGGAGCGCGACGAGCGGACCGACGAGGTCAAGGTGGAGGTCCTCGAGCAGGTGGCCCCGAATTTCGAGGGCCGCGAGAAGGAGATCGGCGCGGCGTTCCGCTCGCTCACCAAGAAGCTGGTCCGGCAGCGGATCCTGCGGGACAAGTTCCGCATCGACGGCCGCGGCATCACGGACATCCGCGCCCTGTCCGCCGAGGTCGCGATCGTCCCCCGGGCCCACGGCTCGGCGCTGTTCGAGCGTGGCGAGACCCAGATCATGGGTGTCACCACGCTGGACATGGTGAAGATGGCGCAGCAGATCGATTCGCTCGGTCCCGAGACCAGCAAGCGGTACATGCACCACTACAACTTCCCGCCGTACTCCACCGGTGAGACCGGCCGCGTCGGCTCCCCGAAGCGCCGCGAGATCGGCCACGGCGCCCTCGCCGAGCGGGCCCTGATCCCGGTCCTGCCCAGCCAGGAGGAGTTCCCCTACGCGATCCGTCAGGTCTCCGAGGCGCTCAGCTCGAACGGCTCCACCTCGATGGGCTCGGTGTGTGCCTCGACGCTGTCGCTGCTCAACGCCGGTGTGCCGCTCAAGGCCCCGGTCGCGGGCATCGCGATGGGCCTGGTCTCCGACGAGGTCGACGGTGAGACCCGCTACGTCGCGCTGACCGACATCCTCGGCGCCGAGGACGCGTTCGGTGACATGGACTTCAAGGTGGCCGGCACGAAGGATTTCGTCACCGCGCTGCAGCTCGACACCAAGCTCGACGGGATCCCGTCGCAGGTGCTCGCCGGGGCGCTGTCGCAGGCGCACGACGCCCGCGCCACCATCCTCGAGGTGATGGCCGAGGCCATCGAGACCCCGGACGAGATGAGCCCGTTCGCTCCCCGGATCACCACCATCAAGGTGCCGGTGGACAAGATCGGCGAGGTCATCGGCCCCAAGGGCAAGATGATCAACTCGATCACCGAGGAGACCGGCGCGAACATCTCCATCGAGGACGACGGCACGGTGTACGTCGGTGCCGCCGACGGCCCGTCCGCGCAGGCCGCGATCGACAAGATCAACGCCATCGCGAACCCGCAGCTGCCGAAGGTGGGCGAGCGCTTCCTGGGCACCGTGGTCAAGACCACGGCGTTCGGCGCGTTCGTCTCGCTGCTGCCGGGCCGCGACGGCCTGGTGCACATCAGCAAGCTCGGCAACGGCAAGCGCATCGCCAAGGTCGAGGACGTCGTCAACGTGGGCTCGAAGATCCGCGTGGAGATCGCCGACATCGACAACCGCGGCAAGATCAGCCTGGTGCCGGTGCCCGACGAGGACACCGCCGACGCTTCGGGCGAGACACCCGAGGCTCCCGCGGCCGAGGACACGCAGCAGTAGTCCGGCCTCCGAGTCGCACCGCGGCCCCGCACCTTCCGAAGGTGCAGGGACGAGG
>NZ_JBSNCE010000018.1:0-125164 GCF_053764755.1 Rhodococcus sp. 2H158 | reverse complement strand
CGGGGCCCGGATCGTGCTGCATCTGGCGCTCGAACTGGCCCGCCGCGGCGGCGGTGTCGGGGCCGCGGCCCTGTGCGGCGGCGGCGGCCAGGGCGACGCCCTCATCGTCCGCGTCCCCAAGACGTAGATCGCGTCCACTACTCTCGTCACCGCCCCCGCGCATCGCGTGGGGGCGGTGACGTCTCTCACAGCAACGACAGCTCGTCGTAGCCGATCGGCACAATGGTGTGCATGGCGAACTTCTTCGATCTCAGCACCCCGGCCAAGCGGTTCCGCTTCGTCGCCGTCCTCGAGGCCTTCACCTGGGCCGGCCTGCTCGTCGGCATGGCGTTCAAGTACCTGCCCGAGAACGGCAACGAGATCGGGGTGAAGATCTTCGGCCCGCTGCACGGCGGCGTGTTCGTCGCCTTCGTCCTCGTCGCCCTCGTCACCGCGCGGGCACTGAAGTGGAACCTGGTCACCACGGGCCTGGCCCTGATCTCGTCCGTCCCGCCGTTCGGCACGATCGTCTTCGAATGGTGGGCCGTGCGCACCGGCCGGCTCGCGGAACTGTCCGCGCAAGCGCGTCCGGCCGACGCGCCCGCACTCGCCTGACCTGCTGTCCCCTGTCGCGCGGAACGTGACAGACTGGACGGCGTGACTCGACCAGGTTCCCGTCCTGCAGCACGTTCCGCCGCGACCGCCGCGGCGATGTCCGGCGCGGTGGATCTCGCGCCCCTCAAGGAGCGGTCTACCGCGCCCCCACCTCCGTCGCAGCCCGGCTCCGGCACCGGCCCCCAGTCCGGTTTCACGCCCGTCGTCGACGTCACCGAGGCCACCTTCGAGGCCGAGGTGCTGCAGCGCTCGATGCAGGTCCCCGTCATCGTGGACCTGTGGGCCACCTGGTGTGGCCCGTGCAAGCAGCTCTCGCCGGTCCTCGAGAAGCTGGCTCACGAGGGCGGCGGCAACTGGGTCCTCGCGAAGGTCGACGTGGACGCCAACCCGCGGATCGCGCAGGCGTTCGGTGTGCAGTCCGTGCCGACCGTCGTCGCGATCGCCGCCGGTCAGCCCCTCGCCGACTTCCAGGGCGTGCAGCCCGAACCGCAGCTTCGGCAATGGCTCGCCGCCATCCAGGACGCGGTCGCCGGAAAGCTGTCCGGCCCGCCCGGCGCCGAGCCCGTGGAGGAGCAGGAGGATCCGCGGTTCGTCGCCGCCGAGCAGGCCCTCGAGGCAGGGGACCTGGCCGGTGCCGAGGCGGCGTACGAGCTGATCCTGAACTCCGAGCCCGCCAATGCCGACGCCCTGGCGGCGCTGCGGCAGGTCCGGTTCCTCGCCCGCGCTCAGTCGGCGCCCGAGGACGCGATCGCCGCGGCCGACGCCGCCCCGGCCGACCTCGAGGCGCAGCTCGCCGCGGCCGACGCCGAACTGTTCGCCCAGCAGCCCGAGGCCGCCTTCACCCGGCTGATCGGGTTCGTCGCCCGCAGTGCCGGCGACGAGAGGAACACAGCCCGCACGCGGCTGCTGGAGCTGTTCGAGCTGTTCGATCCCGCCGAGCCGTTCGTCGTCACGGCGCGCCGCAGGCTGGCGTCGGCGCTGTACTGATCGGTTCCCGACCCGCGGGGGGCGGTCCGGCTTCCCGGCCCGCCACCGCGCGTCGGTCAGTGGTAGCGGCCCGAGCAGGCGGCCTCGCCGCCGAGAACCCCGGTGCGGAACGCGTCCACCCGGGAGAATCCGCTCGGCACGGTGTTGCCGTTGACGTCGCTGGCGGCGAGGCCGTCGGTCAGCAGGCCGGAGACCGCCTCGTCCAGATCGCCCGGCGACAACCACACCATGTCCTCGGCCGGTTGGGCGCCGGTGCTGTCGGGGCTCAGCTCCGCGCTGATCACGCCGGCGAGGCAGGCAGCCCGCAGCGCCGTCTGGGCGTCGACGAGCGACTGGCCGGCCGCGTTCTGCACGGCCAGGGCGTATCGGGAGGCGAGCAGCACGTAGGCGGCGTAGTCGCCCCGCACGTCGGTCGTGATCCCCCCGGCGCCGGTCTGCAACGGGGTACCGCGGTCCGCCAGCTCGTCGACGTCCACGCCGATGGTGTTGGTGGCGGGACAGTACGACACCGGCGACGTGGCCTTCGCGTCCGGACAGCCGAGGTCGGCGCCGGACAGGTCGAGTTCCGGTTGCTCCGGCAGATCGAATACCCGGCGGAACGAGGCCATCAGCGCCTCCACCGACTCCTCGGTCACGGGGAGTTCGCCGTCGTCGGAGCTGTCGAAGAACTGCGGCAGATCGGCGCGCCGGGACTCGATCTCGGCGGAGTCGATGCGGGTGCACGATCCCGCACCGTCGGTGAAGCCGATTTGGAACGCGGTGACGCGTTCGAATGCCGATCCGTGGATCGCGCCCGGGTCGTTGGGGTCGCTGTCGCGGAAGGACACCATCGACGCCAGCACCGAGTTCAGCCCGTCCGAGGTGTTCAACCGGAAGTGCTCCGAGTTGCCGGCGGCGACGTGCCGCATGAAGGCGCCCGCGAAGCAGTCCGCCTGCTGCTCGAACACGATGCCCGGATCGTCCTCGGCGACCGTTCCGGCCTTGAACTGGACGGCGTGCCCGTATTCGTGGGCGAGCACCGTCACGGCCGCCATGGGACCGAATGTCTCGATGAGCTGCGGCATCAGGTAGGTGCGGTCCCAGCCGATGACGTCGTCGCGGTTGCAATACGCGGCGTTGATGAACTCGAAGGTGGATTCGCCGCAGAACTTCGGGCCGCGCTCGTCGGGATCCCACGAGGCGATCGTGCCGACGGGCTCGAACCCGCCCCGGGCGATGCGCGGGAACTCCTCGTTCCAGTAGGCCTCGATGTCGGCGACGGCGTTGCCGGCGAGGACGTCGACGTCCCCGCCGTCCGAGTTCTCGATCGTCACCTGCGCGTCCGGGGCGGCGGGCCGCGGGCCGCTCGGGCCCGAGGACACCGGCAGGCCCGCCACCGAGAACGGGTTGTCGTAGATGGAGACGGCGGTGCCCTCGACGCGAGCGGCACATCCGGCGAGCAACATCACGGCCAGTGCCGGTACCGCGAGGCGGAACGGCAGCCGCGTCCGAGTCACCTGTTCTTCTCCTGTCGTCCGAGGACGGCGGTCACCGCTGCAACGTCAGCCAGATCGCACCGTAAGCAGGCAGCGTCACCTCCGCCGACGCCGGGCGCCCGTGCCAGGAGCGTGCCGTGGCCGTCACGGCGCCGAGGTTGCCGACGCCGTTGCCCTGGTAGGCCGTCGAATCCGTGTTGAGGATCTCCGACCACTGTCCTGTTTCGGGTAGTCCGACACGATAGTCCGAATGCGTCGATCCGGAGAAGTTGAACAGGCAGGCCACGACCGAACCGTCGCTCCCGTGACGGAGAAAGCTCAGCACGTTGTTCGCCGAGTCGTTGGCGTCGATCCACGAGTACCCGCTCGGCGAGGTGTCCAGCGTCCACAGGGCGGGGTGCTCACGGTAGATCCGGTTGAGGTCGGCGACGAGCCGGTACACGCCCTGGTGCAGCGGTCCGTTGTGCGGATCGTCGAGCTGCCACCAGTCCAGGCCCCGCTCCTCGGACCATTCCGCGGTCTGGCCGAACTCCTGCCCCATGAACAGCAGTTGCTTGCCGGGGTGGGCCCACATGTACGCGAGCAGGCCGCGCAGGCCGGCGGCCTGCTCGCGGTCGCCGCCCGGCATCCGGGTCCAGAGCGTGCCCTTGCCGTGCACGACCTCGTCGTGGCTGATGGGCAGGACGAAGTTTTCACTCCAGGCGTACACCAGCGAGAAGGTGATCTCATGGTGGTGGTATGTGCGATGCACCGGGTCCCGGCCGATGTACCCGAGGGTGTCGTGCATCCATCCCATGTTCCATTTCATGGAGAACCCGAGCCCGCCCGCGTGGGTGGGCCGGGTGACGCCGGGCCATGCCGTGGACTCCTCGGCGACGGTGACGACGCCGGGGTGGAGCTTGTGCACGGTGGCGTTCATCTCCTGCAGGAAGGCCACCGCCTCGAGGTTCTCCCGGCCGCCGTACACGTTGGGTGTCCAGCCGCCCTCGGGCCGCGAGTAGTCGAGGTACAACATCGAGGCGACGGCGTCGACGCGCAGGCCGTCGATGTGGAACTCGTCGATCCAGTACAGCGCGTTGGCGACGAGGAAGTTGCGCACCTCCCGGCGGCCGAAGTCGAAGACGTAGGTGCCCCAGTCCAGCTGCTCGCCACGCCGGGGATCCGGGTGTTCGTAGAGGGCGCTGCCGTCGAAGCGGGCCAGGGCCCACTCGTCCTTCGGAAAGTGGGCGGGCACCCAGTCCACGATCACGCCGATGCCGGCGGCGTGCAGCCGGTCGACGAAGGCACGGAACTCGTCGGGCGTGCCGAAGCGGGCGGTGGGGGCGTAGTACGAGGTGACCTGGTATCCCCACGATCCGCCGAAGGGGTGCTCGGCCACCGGCAGCAGCTCGACGTGGGTGAAGCCGGCCGCCGCGACGTACTCGGCGAGCTGGTCGGCCAGCTCCCGGTATCCGAGACCGGGACGCCACGAGCCGAGGTGCACCTCGTAGACGCTCATCGGTTCCTGCCACGGCCGCGAGTCGGCCCGGGCGGCGAGCCACGCGTCGTCGCCCCACTCGTAGCTGCTGTGGTTCACCACCGAGGCCGTCGCCGGCGGCACCTCGGTGGCGAACGCCATCGGGTCGGCCTTGTCCAGGACCGAGCCGTCGCGGCCGTGGACCCGGAACTTGTACAGCGCGCCCGGCTCCACGTCGGGCAGGAACAGTTCCCACACGCCGCTGGAGCCGAGGACCCG
The DNA here is from genome assembly GCF_053764755.1 of Rhodococcus sp. 2H158. Taxonomy (NCBI): domain Bacteria; kingdom Bacillati; phylum Actinomycetota; class Actinomycetes; order Mycobacteriales; family Nocardiaceae; genus Rhodococcus; species Rhodococcus sp. 2H158. Next base: position 120,373 of record NZ_JBSNCE010000018.1, on the reverse strand, counting down.
CATCGGCGCGAGCCGGCCGCTCCAGCCGTCGAAGTCGCCGACGACCGTGACGCCGCGCGCGCCGGGTGCCCACACCGCGAACGACGTGCCGCGGACCGTGCCGTCGGGGGTCTCGTACGACCGCGGATGCGCCCCGAGGATCTCCCACAGCCGCTCGTGCCGGCCCTCGGCGAACAGGTGCAGGTCCAGCTCCCCGAGCGTGGGCAGGAACCGGTACGGGTCGGCGACGACGACGGTGTGCTCGAACGGGTAGGTCACCACGAGCCGGTAGTCCGACAGGTCGTGCACCGGGACGAGCGCGCTGAACACATCGTGGCCGAGAGGCTCGAGTGGGTGATCGATGCCGCCGATGCGCGCCGCCACCTTCTCCGCGTGGGGACGCATGGCCCGGATGATCGTGCCTTCCGGATGCGGGTGGGCGCCGAGCACCGAGTGTGGATCGTGGTGCTCGCCGGCCGCCAGCCGGGCGAGGTCGTGCGGGTTGGGGGAGTGGCGTCGAGTCGGGGGCACTGTCACGAGTTGCTCCTGTAGGCGAGGGTGGTTCGCGTCGGTACACCGATCGGCGGCAGCGCCAGGATGTGCGCCACCGCGCGCCAGGGTTCGAGCCGGACGAAGTTGGCCTGGCCCCACGAGTACTGCGCGCCGGACACCTCGTCGAACACCGTGAGCTGGTCGTGCCATTCGTGGCCGAGCGCCGGCATGTCCAGCCAGACGGTGCCCTGCTCGGCGCCGAACGGGTTGAGGTTGATTACGGTGAGGACCGAATCCCCGGTCCTGGGATCGAATTTCGAGTACGCGATGAGGGCGTCGTTGTCGACGTGGTGGAAGTGGATGTTGCGCAGCTGCTGCAGGGCCGGGTGGGCGCGCCGGATCCGGTTGAGCGTGGCGATCCACGGCTCGAGGGATTCGCCGCGGCGGCGGGCCTCGTCGAACCGTCGCGGACGCAGCTGGTACTTCTCCGAGTCGAGGTACTCCTCGCTGCCGGGTCGTAGCGGGACGTGTTCGTAGAGTTCGTAACCGGAGTACACCCCCCACGACGGGGCGAGCGTGGCCGCGAGGGCCGCGCGCAGGGCGAACATTCCGGGCCCGCCGTGTTGCAGCGACTCGTGCAGGATGTCGGGCGTGTTGACGAACAGGTTCGGGCGTGCCTCGTCCGCTTTCGCCGCGATCTCGTGTCCGAATTCGGTCAGCTCCCACTTCGCCACGCGCCAGGTGAAGTACGTGTAGGACTGCGTGAACCCGCGTCGGGCGAGGCCGTACATGCGGGCGGGACGGGTGAAGGCCTCGGACAGGAACAGCACGTCGGGATCGGTGCGCTTGACCTCGGCGATCAGCCACTCCCAGAAGTTCGGCGGCTTGGTGTGCGGGTTGTCGACCCGGAAGATCTTGACGCCGAAGCTGATCCAGTGCCGCACCACGCGCAGCACCTCGGTGTAGATGCCGTCCGGATCGTTGTCGAAGTTGACCGGATAGATGTCCTGGTACTTCTTGGGCGGGTTCTCGGCGTAGGCGATCGTGCCGTCCGGCAGGACCGTGAACCACTCGGGATGCTCCTTCGCCCACGGGTGGTCCGGGGCGCACTGCAGCGCCAGATCGAGGGCCACTTCGAGGTCGAGTTCACGCGCCCGGGCGACGAAGGCGCGGAAGTCGTCCTCCGTGCCGAGCTGCGGGTGGATCGCGTCGTGGCCGCCCTCGTCGGAGCCGATGGCCCAGGGGGAGCCCACGTCGTCCGGGCCGGCGGTGAGGGTGTTGTTCGGTCCCTTGCGGTTGACCTTGCCGATCGGGTGGATGGGCGGCAGGTACACCACGTCGAAGCCCATCGCGGCGACCCGCGGCAGTTCCTCCGCGGCGGTGGCGAAGGTGCCGTGCCGTGGCGTGCCGTCCTCGTTCCACCCGCCCGTCGAGCGGGGGAAGAACTCGTACCAGGAACCGAACAGGGCCCGTTCCCGATCGACCACGGCGGTGTACGCCTTCCCACGGGTGATCAGCTCGCGCAGCGGATTGGCCCGCAGGATCTCGGTGATGTCGGCGGCGAAGGCAGGGGCGATCCGGTCGGCGAGCGGCCGCTCCGAACGCAGCGCCGCGGCCACGGCGAGCAGGGCCGGCCGGTTGGGGCGCGGCGCGGTCTTCGCGGCCTTCTCGAACAGGCGGGCGCCGATCTCGATGTCGTTCGCCAGGTCCTCCGGACCCTGGCCGGCGTCGACCTTCGCGTCCACGGCGTGCCGCCACGTGGTCACCGGATCGCTCCAGGCCTCCACCCGGTACGTCCACAGTCCCGGACTGGTGGGGGTGAACACGGCGTGGAAGGTGTCGGGCGCCTCGCCGGGAACCATCGGGATCCGGATCAGCTTCCCTTCGCTCTCCGGGTCCGATCCCGGCCCGCGCACGGCCAGGGTGGCGGCGACGGCGTCGTGGCCTTCTCGCCACACCACTGCCGACACGGGAACCACCTCCCCGACAACGGCCTTGACCGGATGTCGCCCTCCCGAGATGTCGGGACGGACATCGTCGATGCCGAGGCGGCCTGTCGCGCTGGCTCCGATTCGACCTGTCACGCTCGCTCCGTTCCGTCTGTCATGCCGGCTCCGTTTCCCTCGCACGGACTGCTGACGAGCCTTCGGATGCGGCCCGTCCCCAACCGTAGTGGAGGTACGCACCGCCGTCCCCTCATGCGACGCGCAATGTCGTCGACGCCCGGCGATTGCTGTTACCCGGGGTCGACGCGACTGAACGAGCGAGCCCTGTGGCGCCGTGCGCCGCGGGGCTCCGCCGCGTCCGCTCGCCGGGAACGCGGCCCGGCCGCGGACGGCCGCCGCATTTGCCGGTCTTCCCGACCGGCGGAATGTCGGTAGTCTTCCCGGGGTGAGAGCCTTGCGTCGGTTCACCGTACGAGCCCACCTTCCCCAGCGGCTGGCCGGACTGGGCCCGCTCGCCGTCAACCTGCGCTGGTCGTGGCACACGCCCACGCAGGACCTGTTCGCCTCGATCGACTCCGCGCTGTGGCGTCGCGTCGAGCATGACCCGGTGCGGATGCTCGGCGAGGTGCCGCCGGCCCGTCTCGACGCGCTCGCCGCGGACGAGGAGTTCCTCGCACGGCTCGACGCCGAGTCGGCCGACCTCGACGACTACCTCTCGAGGCCGCGCTGGTACCAGCACCAGCAAGAGGAGGGCACCGAGCTGCCGTCCGGCATCGCCTACTTCTCCATGGAGTTCGGTGTTTCCGAGGTTCTGCCGAACTACTCCGGCGGCCTCGGCATCCTGGCCGGCGACCACCTCAAGGCGGCCTCGGACCTCGGCCTGCCGCTCATCGGTGTCGGCCTGCTCTACCGCTCCGGCTACTTCCGTCAGTCCCTGACCGCCGACGGATGGCAGAGCGAGCACTACCCGAACTACGACCCGCAGGGCCTGCCGCTGCGGCTGCTGACCGAGGCCGACGGCACCCCTGCGCTGATCCAGGTCGCCGTGCCCGGCAATCGCACCCTCACCGCCCGGGTGTGGATCGCCCAGGTGGGCCGCGTCCCGTTGCTGCTGCTCGACTCGGACATCGCCGAGAACGACGAGGAACTGCGCGGGGTCACCGACCGCCTCTACGGCGGCGACCAGGACCATCGGATCAAGCAGGAGATCCTGGCCGGGGTCGGCGGGGTGCGCGCCGTCCGCGCCTACACCCGGATCGCGGGACTGCGCGATCCCGAGGTGTTCCACATGAACGAGGGACACGCCGGGTTCCTGGGCGCCGAACGCATCCGCGAACTGGTCACGAGCGCCGGTCTGGACTTCGACGAGGCGCTCGCCGCCGTGCGCGCCGGCACCGTCTTCACCACCCACACCCCGGTTCCCGCGGGCATCGACCGCTTCCCGGCAGAACTCGTCCGGCACTACTTCTCCGGTCCGAACGGCGAGAACGAGTCGGCGCTGCTGCCCGGCCTGGGGGTGGACCGCATCCTTTCCCTCGGCCGGGAATCGGACCCCCGTGTGTTCAACATGGCCCACCTGGGTCTGCGGCTCGGCCAGCGCAGCAACGGCGTGTCGAAGCTGCACGGCCGGGTCAGCCGCGAGATGTTCGTGGGCCTGTGGCCCGGCTTCGACGCCGGCGAGGTGCCGATCGGGTCGGTCACCAACGGCGTGCACGCCCACACCTGGGCCGCCCGCGAGTGGCTCGAGTTCGCCAACCGTCTCGCCGGTCCCGACCGGGTCGAGGAGGCCAAGGGCTGGGAACTGCTGCAGACGGTCGAACCGCGCGAGCTGTGGGCCACCCGCAACACGTTGCGTGCGCAGCTGGTGGAGGAGATTCGTCGGCGGCTGCGCCGGTCCTGGCTCCAGCGTGGCGCCACCGAGGCCGAACTCGGCTGGGTGGACGGGGTCTTCGATCCGCACGTACTCACCGTCGGCTTCGCCCGCCGGGTGCCGACCTACAAGCGGCTCACCCTGATGCTGCGCGACCCGGAACGACTGCGGGCCCTGCTGCTCGACGAGGAACGCCCCGTGCAGCTGGTCGTCGCCGGCAAGAGCCACCCGGCCGACGACGGCGGCAAGGCACTGATCCAGCAGGTGGTGCGGTTCGCCGATGCCGCCGACGTGCGGCACCGCATCGTTTTCCTACCGGACTACGACATGTCCATGGCCCGGTACCTCTACTGGGGCTGCGACGTGTGGCTGAACAACCCGCTGCGCCCGCTCGAGGCGTGCGGCACCTCCGGGATGAAGTCGGCCCTCAACGGCGGGCTCAACCTCTCCATCCGCGACGGCTGGTGGGACGAGATGTACGACGGCGAGAACGGCTGGGCCATCCCCACCGCCGACGGTGTGATCGACGAACACCGCCGCGACGACCTCGAGGCCAGCGCCCTGTACGAGCTGCTCGAGCGGTCGGTCCTGCCGCGGTTCTACGACCGGGACGGCAGCGGTGTGCCCACCCGCTGGATCGAGATGGTGCGGCACACGCTCCAGAACCTCGGTCCGAAGGTGCTCGCCTCCCGCATGGTCCGGGACTACACCGTGCAGTACTACGCGCCGGCCGCCGCGGCCGCGCGCAAGGCGGTCGCCGACGGGTTCGCCGGGGCGCGGGAACTCGCCCACTACCGGCGCCGCGTCGAGGCGGCATGGCCGGCCGTGCGGGTGGCTCAGGTCGACAGCGCCGGACTGCCGGACATCCCGGAGATCGGCTCCAAGCTGGCCCTGACCGCCCACGTGTACCTCGACGGTCTCCGGGTGACCGACGTGGTTGTACAGGCCGTCGTCGGCCGGGTCGGGGCCGACGACACCCTGTCCGACGTGGTGACGGTGCCGATGCGGCACACCGGCACGGACTCGCTGGGCGAGGTCTTCGAGGTCGAGGTCGCGCTGCCGATGGCCGGGTCGGTCGGCTACACGGTGCGGGTGCTGCCGCATCACGAGCTGCTCGCGTCGGACGCCGAACTCGGCAAGGTCGTGCTCGCCTAGCTAGCCCTCCGCTCCGGGCCCGCGGTCGCTCGCGTCGAGCAGGACGCGCGCGGCGTCGCGGGCCTGCCGGGCGACGGCGGGAGAACCGGAGATCGCCGCCGTCGCCATCGCTCCGTTGGCCAGGATCGCCAGCTGGTCGCCCAGTTCTGGGGGGCTGCCCGCGTCCGCCACGAGTCCGCGCAGGTAGCGCCGGAACGCGTCCTTGTGCGTGCGTGCGATCTCGGCGACGTCGCCGGAGATTCCGCCGAGTTCGCCGAACGTGTTGATGAACGTGCAGCCGCGGAAGTCGCTGCAGGCGAACCATTCCTCGAGAAAGTCGAACACCGCGAGAACCCGCTCGCGCGGATCGGTGCGGGCGTCGACATACCGGCGCAGATCCGTCAGCACGGTGTGGTCGCGCCGGGTCAGAACGGCCTCCACGAGCCGGTCCTTGGCGGGGTAGAGCTGGTAGAGCCGCTTGAGCGACACCCCGGAGCGGGACCGGATCGTGTCCATTCCGACGGCCTGGATGCCGTGCTCGTTGAACAGTTCCTCGGCGGCATCGAGCAGCCGGGTCTGCGCGGTGTCCGCGTCCATCGGGCCCCTCCCTCTTGCATCGAGAACCATCGTTCTCTACGCTACACCACGTACCGGAGAACGCTCGTTCTCCGACCGATCCGAGGAGGACCCATGTCCGCTTCCGCTGTCCGCCACCGCACCGAGACCATCGACGGGCTCGACGTCTCCTACCGCGAGGCCGGGGACCCGGGTGCGCCGGCTCTCGTTCTGCTGCACGGCTTCCCGTCCAGCTCGCACATGTTCCGCAATCTGCTCGGCGAGCTCGCCGACGAGTACCACCTCGTCGCCCCCGACCACATCGGGTTCGGGCGATCGGCGATGCCCGCCGTCGACGAGTTCGACTACAGCTTCGACCGTCTCGCGCAGATCACCGCCGCGCTGCTCGACCGGATCGGGCTGACCCGCTTCGCCCTCTACCTCCACGACTACGGCGCCCCGATCGGCCTGCGGATCGCGGCCGAGAACCCCGAGCGCGTCACCGCGCTGATCACCCAGAGCGGCAACGCCTACCGCGAAGGGTTCACCCCGTTCTGGGAGGTCCTCTTCGCCCACGCACAGGACCGCGCCGCCCACGAACCCGCCGTCCGTGCCCTCCTCGAGCCCGAGGCGACCCGGTGGCAGTACGTCCACGGTGTCCCCGAGGGCCGGCTCGACCGGATCGCCCCGGAAGCCTGGCTGCTCGACCAACTGGGCCTCGATCGGCCCGGCAACAAGGAGATCCAGCTCCAGTTGTTCTGGGACTACCAGTTCAACCTCGACGCGTACCCGGCGTTCCAGGAGTACTTCCGCGCCTGGCGGCCGCCGACCCTGGTGGCGTGGGGTCGCGGCGACGAGATCTTCGGTCCCGCCGGTGCGGAAGCATTCGCCCGCGACCTCCCCGACGCGGAGATTCACCTGCTCGACGCAGGCCACTTCGCACTCGAGACCCACGGGCCGGAGATCGCGAACCTCGTCCGCGGATTCCTGGGTCGCACTCTGAGACCGGCCGCACACTCCGAGACCGAAGGAGAGTAATCGGATGCCACCGCTTCTCGGTGATGCACCGGACGGGTCCCGCCGTGCCCTGGCCGCCGCCCTCGCCCCGGGGGCCGTCGCGCTCGGCGCGGCCGGCGCGCTCGCCGCCCTCGAGAACCTCGCACACTGGGCGGTGTTCGGGCTGCCGTACGTCGCGTCCGCAGCCCTCATCGCCCTCGCACCCGGCACCCCGGCCGCCCGGCCCGGAGCGATCGTGCGGGCCTACCCCGCGGCCGCGGCCGCGGCGTTCGCCGTCGCGGCCGTCGCCGGTCCGTCGCAGGCAGGAGCCGCCGTCGCAGCGGGACTCGCGGTCGTCGCCATGGCGCTGCTGCGGGCGCCGCATGTGCCCGCCGCGGTGTGTGCCGGGGCGATCGGGCTCACGGACCCGGGGATCGGCTACGTGGGAACCACGCTGGTGCCGGCGCTCCTCGTCGTCCTCGGCGTCGCGACCGTCGCCGGGCGGGTGCTGCCCGGATTCGTCTACCCGGCGCGGGTCGCCCGTGCCGGCTGACCGGTACGGTCGCCCGTCGCTGTGCGCACGCCCTCGCTTCGAGGTATAGGACCGCGCGGCGGTGGGTATACACCCGATGCGTCCGACCGAGGACGCATCGGAATTCGAGGAGGAGGATGCACTCGCGACACGCCTCTCAGGCGTTCACATCGACCGGGTTGTTCTACCGCGGGGTCCGCGCCGAGCCGGGCCAGGTGACGATGCTCCGGCAGGCCCTGGACCGGTGGCTGGACCGCCTCCACCTCGAGGTCGAACTCGGGCAGGATGTGCTGCTGGCCAGCTACGAAGCGCTGGCCAATGCCGTCGAGCACGCGTATCCCGACGGGTACGGGGATCGTGTCGGCGCGGTCGACCTGGAGGCCGTCTATCGACCGGGGGAACGCTCCGTCGAAGTGATCGTCACCGATCACGGCCGGTGGCGCACCCCGGAGGATCCGTCCGGCGACAGCTGCCGCGGCCACGGGCTCGCGCTGATCCGGACCCTGACGTCGCACACGGACGTCGTCACCGTCCCCAACGGCACCTCGGTCTCGATGAAGTGGGACGTCTCGACCTCGCCCGCGCTCGTCGGGGCGCCGTGACCCGGCAGTGACGCATCAGCCGTGCCCCGGCTGTGACGCATCAGCCGTGCCCCGGCTGTGACGCATCAGCCGTGCCCCGGCTGTGACGCATCAGCCGTGCCCCGGCTGTGACGCATCAGCCGTGCCCCGGCTGTGACGCATCAGCCGTGGCCCGGCTGTGACGCATCAGCCGTGGCCCGGCAGTGACGGACCACCGACGCCGGGAGAACGTCGGCGGTCAGCTCCTGCGGCCGCGCCGGCTCGACGCCCATCCGGGGCGCCGGGGCGAGGCCGCGGTGGCCCTGCGATCGTCACCGGTCACGGTGCTCCCGTGGTCGTCCGCGAACATCGCGTCGATACGAGCCTTGATCTCGGCCGTGCTCATCGCCGAACCCGGGACGGGGCTCCGGTCGGCGACGTGATTCGGGTGGTTCATCGGTTCCTTGCTCGGGTGGGCCCGGGAGGGCCGTCGGAGTCGGTGGTCGGCGAGGTCAGGAGCGGATCATCACCGCTGCGACCGCGACCGTCGCCACCGTGAGAAGGGCGGCCAGCACGCCGAGGGTGAGGGATCGGCTGATCGCGACGGCCAGCCCGCAGGAGAGGGTGCCGGCACCGACGACGATGGACGGTACCGAGAGCAGCGGCGAGTTGTCGCTGTGGAGAGCCGGAGGAGCGAGGTGAGCCATGGGTGTTCCTTCTTCGCGGATCGTGTCCGGGAGGTACACCTGCTCGGAGCGACGGGCAACCGGGCCTCGAGCGGTGTTCTCCCGAAAACCTGTCCACACGATTCGTGGAGAGTGAGAGAGGAGCACCGGGGGTCGGGGCGGCTCCGATTCGGGCGTCGCCGGGATCTGGGGCGGACGCTCTGTGTACCAGGATATGTGATGTGACGCATGCGACGCCACCCAAGAACTGTGATGTGTGTCACTATCGAGGGTGTTGCCGACCGGAGGGGGCGCGCCGGTGTTCGACCAGGACGAGTTCATGGCGGTGCTGTCGCGGTTCGCGCGCCTGCTGCCCACCCCCTACGACGTCGGCGCAGCGCTCGACGAGCTCGTCGACGGCGTGACCGCCGTTCTGGGCCTTATCGGTTGCGGCGTGAGCCTGCAGTGCGAGGGCCGGCTGCAGTTCGTCACCGCGGCCGCCGAGGTGGTGGGGGAGATGGAACGCTGCCAGGAGGAGGCCGGGGTGGGGCCGTGCCAGTACGCGTTCGATCGTGGCGAGCCCATCGCGGTCGCCGACGTGCGGACACGATCGGACCTGTGGCCGGACTACGCCGAGAAGGCCCGCGAGCACGGGATCGCGGCGGTGGCCGGCATACCGATGCAGCTCGCGGACGATAAGATCGGCGCTCTCGACCTGTACGCGTGCGAACCGCGCGAATGGGCGGATCGTGAGATCGCTGCGGCGCAGATCTTCGCAGACATGGCCACCGGCTACATCGTCAACTCCAACAAGCTGCGGCAGCACGAGCAGCTGAACGCGCAACTGCAGACGGCGCTCGATTCGCGCATCGTCATCGAACAGGCGAAGGGCATCATTGCCCACGCCCGGAGCACCACCCCCGACGAGGCGTTCCGGCTCATCCGCGGCCACGCCCGCAGCAACCAAGCACCCGTGCGGTCGGTTGCCAAGGCGATCGTCGAGGTGGGCCTGCGGGTCTGATCACCGGGTGCCGGGTCTGATCACCGGGTGCGGCGGCGGCCGCGGTTCTCACACCGGTCGGACGTTCTCCGCCTGAGGTCCCTTCACACCCAGTCCGATCTCGAACTCGACGCGCTGACCCTCTGTCAGCGAGCGGAAGCCCGTCCCCGCGATCTCCGAGTAGTGGACGAAGATGTCGGGCCCGCCGCCCTCCTCCGCGATGAACCCGAACCCCTTCTCCTCGTCGAACCACTTCACAACGCCCTGTGGCATATCCGAAAAGCCCCCTGTCCCTGCGACCCTCGACTCCGGCGCCTGCGCCTCCTTCGATGCTGCCGCGAAACGGCCGGAAATTCCGGGAAAGTCGTGAACGTTTCGGGATCGGACGCGTCGCGGCTCGGTCAGCCCCGCAGACGGACGAGCGCCTTGCGCACCACCCGCGGATCGGCGGTCTCCCAGAACGGCGGCAGCGACGCGCGCAAGTACCCGCCGTACCGTGCGGTCGCCAGGCGGGGATCGAGCACCGCCACGACACCCCGATCGTCCGTGCTGCGCAACAACCGGCCCACGCCCTGCGCGAGCAGCAGCGCGGCGTGGGTGGCCGCCACCGACAGGAAGCCGTTGCCCCCGCGCGCCTCCACCGCCCGCTGCCGCGCCACCAGCAGCGGGTCGTCCGGTCGCGGGAACGGGATCCGGTCCAGGATCACCAGCGACAGCGACGGTCCCGGCACGTCCACGCCCTGCCACAGCGACAGGGTCCCGAACAACGACGTCGGTTCGTCGGCCGCGAACTTCTCCACCAGTGCGCCGGTCGCGTCCTCGCCCTGGCACAGGACCGGCGTGTCCAGGCGCTCCCGCATCGCCTCCGCCGCCGCCTTCGCGGCGCGCATCGACGAGAAGAGCCCGAGCGTGCGGCCGCCGGCGGCCTCGACCAGCTCCGCGATCTCGTCCAGGTACGCGGGGGAGAGCCCGTCGCGGCCGGGGGCCGGCAGGTGCTTGGCGACGTACAGGATGCCGGAGCGGGCGTGATCGAACGGCGACCCCACGTCCAGGGAATTCCACCGCAGGTCCCCGTCGTCCGACGGTGGTTCCGTCCCCGACGCCGCGCCGGTGTCGCTGCGTGCCGGCGACTCCGGCGGCAGCCCCCAGTTGACGGCGAGCGCGTCGAACGAGCCGCCCACCGTCAACGTCGCCGAGGTCAGGACGACCGTCGACGCGGCGAACAGCCGGGACCGCAGCAGTCCGCCGACGGACAGCGGCGCCATCCGCACCGTGTGGCGGGTGTTGCCGCGGAACTCGTCGGCGGCGTGCCAGACGACGTCCCGGCGGGCAGCGGGATCCGTCTCCTCGAAGGCGGTCAGCACGCGAACCGCGCAGTCGTGCACCTCGTCGACGTCCGCCAGCGCCTGGTTACGGGCCGCGGCGGCCTCGGCGTCGAGCCCCGCCTTGGGTGGTCCGATCGCCGTGCGCACGGCCCACGCCGCGTCGCGGATCGCGGCCAACGCCGCGCCCGCGCCCTCGGGCAACTCGTCCCACCGCCCCGGCGGCAGCTCCTCGAGCAGCGCCTCCCAGTTCTCGGCGGCCCCCTCGAGCCGGTCGACGTCCTCGTCCTCGATCAGCTTCACGCAGCGCCGCGCCGCGGCCGAGACGGTGCCGCCGGACAGCTCCGCCGTTGCCACCCCGGTGACGCGGTCCACGAGTTCGTGCGCCTCGTCGACCACCACCACGTCGTGCTCGGGCAGGATCGAGATCCCGCTGATCGCGTCGATCGCCAGCAGCGCGTGGTTGGTGACGACCACGTCGACCTGCCCGGCCTCGGCCCGGGCGATCTCCGCGAAACAGTCCTCGCCGACCGGGCACCGCGACTTGCCCAGGCACTCGCGGGCGGTGACACTCACCTGACGCCACGCCTGATCCGACACGCCGGGGACGAGGTCGTCGCGGTCGCCGGTGCCGGTGGTCGACGACCACTCCGTGATCCGACGCACCTCCCGGCCGATCCGCGACAGGGCGAACGCGTCGAACAACTGGTCGTCCGCAGGCGGCTCCTCGGCCAGGCCGGTGTGGATCTTGTTCAGGCACAGATAGTTCCCGCGGCCCTTGAGGATCGCGAAGCGGGGGCGCCGGCCCAGCGCCGACTCCAGCGCGCCGGCCAGCCGCGGCAGGTCCCGGTCCACCAGCTGACGCTGCAACGCGATCGTCGCGGTGGAGACCACCACCGTCCGGCCCGTCTGCACCGCATACCGCACGGCCGGCACGAGATAGGCCAGCGACTTGCCGGTGCCGGTGCCGGCCTGGACCGCGAGGTGCTCGCCGGTGTCCAGCGAATGCGCCACGGCCGAGGCCATGGTCAGCTGGTTGCGCCGTTCCTTGCCGCCCAGCGCGTGCACCGCGGTGCGCAGCAGTTCCGGCACATTCGGGAGTTCGGGCACCGCGTCAGGGTACTGGGCACCACCGTCAGGTTCGCGGCCCGACCTGTCCGACCAGGTCCACGCCCGCCTCCCGGAGCGCCGAGAGCGCCGACTCGACGGTCGCCTCGCTCACCCCGGCCGTGTACGGCAGCAGCACCCGCGTGTCGAACCCGGCGGCGTTGGCATCGAGCGCGGTCGCCCGCACGCAGTGATCGGTGGCGATACCCACGATGTCGACCGCGGTGACCCCGTGCCCGCGCAGCCACTCGTCGAGGGACTCGCCCGTGTCGTGGCTGCCCTCGAAGCCCGAGTACGCGGCCTCGAACGCCCCCTTGGAGAAGACCGCCTCCACGCGGGTGGTGTCGAGGGCCGGATGGAACTCGGCACCCTCGGTTCCCGCCCGGCAGTGCGGCGGCCACGAGTCCACGAAGTCCGGCTCGTCGGCGAAATGCGCACCCGGATCGACGTGGTGATCCCGGGTGGCGACCACGTGCCCGTAGTCCTGCGCGTGTGCGGCCAGATACCGGCTGATGTCCGCGGCGACCGCGGCGCCGCCGGCCACGGCCAGCGACCCGCCCTCACAGAAGTCGTTCTGCACGTCGACGATGACCAGCGCCCGCGACAACGTCCTCACCTCACGAATCGGGTCGGCACCGCGGCCTCGCCCGCCGACAGGGTCAGGGCCTCCCACGGGAGACTGATCAGCCCGTGCGCGAGCAACGCCCGGCTCTCCTCCAGCGTAGGCCCGCCGTCGGCCCGCTCGCCGTTGCAGACCAGCGGAACCATCAGCTCGTGCACCACCTCGCCGTCGCCCGCCGGTACGGGCGCGTCCGCCGGGTAGATCACCTCTTCCACCAGCGTGCCGGTCGGGCGGGCGAACCGCACCGCCCGCTTGGCGCCGCCCCGGGACTCCTTGTGCGCGCTGCGCTTCTCCACCGGGATGCCGTCGACCTCGACCAGCTTGTAGACCATCCCGGCCGTGGGCGCGCCCGAGCCGGTGACCAGCGACGTCCCGACGCCGTACACGTCGACCGGCTCGGCGCGCAGACCTGCGATCGAGTACTCGTCCAGGTCACCCGACAACACGATCTTCGTGTTCGTCGCACCCAGGCCGTCGAGCTGCTCCCGCACCTGCCGGGCCAGCACGCCGAGATCGCCCGAGTCGATCCGCACGGCCCCGAGTCCGGTGCCGGCCACCTCCACGGCCGTGCGCACCCCGTTGGTGATGTCGTACGTGTCCACCAGCAGCGTGGTCCCCACCCCGAGCGTCTCGACCTGGCTCCGGAACGCCGCCGCCTCGTCGCGGCCCGCCCGGGTGGTGTGGACGAGCGTGAACGCGTGCGCCGCGGTACCCGTGCCCGGCACCCCGTACCGGCGCACCGCCTCGAGATTCGACGTCGCGTCGAAGCCCGAGAGGTACGCCGCCCGCGCACACGCGACCGCAGCCTCCTCGTGGGTGCGGCGCGACCCCATCTCGATCAGCGTGCGGCCGTCCGCGGCGCTGACCATCCGCGCCGCCGCCGACGCCACCGCGCTGTCGTGGTTGAGGATCGACAGGATCAGGGTCTCGAGCAGGACGCACTCGGCGAACGTGCCGCGCACCGCCAGCACCGGCGAACCGGGGAAGTAGAAGTCGCCCTCCCGGTAGCCCTCGATGTCGCCGGAGAACCGGTAGCCGCGCAACCACTCCACGGTCGAGGCGTCGAGGAACCGTCCCGCGACGGCCAGTTCCTCCTCGCCGAAGTGGAACGTCTCCAGCGCATCGATCAGCCGGCCGGTCCCACCGACCACGCCGTACCGGCGCCCGGGCGGCAGACGCCTCGCGAACACCTCGAACGTGCAAGGGCGGGAACCGGTGCCGTCCGCGAGCGCGGCCTCGAGCATCGTCAGCTCGTAGACGTCCGTGAACAGGGCGGTGCTCGCCGTCGCGGTGCGCGGCAGAAGGGAATCGGGCACCCGATCACTGTAGAGCGCGGGCCGGGATGCGGCTGTATTGCCGGGCGCCGACGCCGTACCCTGGAGACATGGCGACGTGTTCCCCGACAAGCCCGTTCGGCACCGCCCCCCCGGAGCCGTCCGACGCAGTCACCGTGGCCTCGTTTCCCGCCGTCACCATGGCGGCAGGGCAGGCAATGCCGGCGGAAGCCGAAACCGTCGAGGAGATCGAAGCAGTCGACCGGCCCTGGGTCACCGTCGTGTGGGACGACCCGGTCAATCTCATGCACTACGTCGCGTACATCTTCCAGAAGCTGTTCGGGTACAGCAAGGCCAAGGCCACCGAGCTGATGCTCAAGGTGCACAACGAAGGCAAGGCGGTCGTCTCGAGCGGCTCGCGTGACAAGATGGAACACGACGTGCAACGCCTGCACGCCGCCGGGCTGTGGGCGACGATGCAGCGGGCCGAGTGACCGGCCGCCCGCTCGCCGACCATCCCGACCGCGAAGCCAGGAGGAGCCGACCGACGTGCGGCAGTGGAGCAGGAAGAACTCGCTCGGAGGCGTGAAGCTGCGATCCGAGATGGACGCACACGAGGCGTCGGTGCTGCGCTCGCTCGTCGCATCCGTACTCGGCATGCTCGAGGAACGCGCCGCCGGCGCCCCGCAGGACGACCTCGCCGCCCTCACCGGCCTGCGCACCGGCAACTGCACCCCGCCGGACGTCCCCGCCCTGCAACGGCTGCTGCCCGACTTCCACCGGCCCGACGCCGACGCCACCGTCCATCCCGACGACGAATCCGCCGACCTCAACGGTGCCCTGCGCAGCCTGCACGAACCCGACATCATCGACGCCAAGCTCGCCGCCGGAGCCGTCATCCTGCGCACCGTCCCCGAATCCGGCGGCAAGGTGGTGCTCAGCCCCGAACAGGCCGATGCCTGGCTGTACGGGCTCAACGACCTCCGGCTGGCCCTCGGCACCACCCTCGGCATCGACGACGACACCCCCGAGACGCTCGACGAAGACGACCCGCGGGCCCCGCAC
This sequence comes from Rhodococcus sp. 2H158, assembly GCF_053764755.1. Classification (NCBI taxonomy): domain Bacteria; kingdom Bacillati; phylum Actinomycetota; class Actinomycetes; order Mycobacteriales; family Nocardiaceae; genus Rhodococcus; species Rhodococcus sp. 2H158. The sequence goes on along the minus strand of NZ_JBSNCE010000018.1, from coordinate 105,254 downwards.
CTCGACGTCTATCACTGGCTGACCTGGATGCAGGACTCCCTCGTCCAGGCGCTGCTGCCGTGACGGCCACGCCCGGACCCACCGACTCGCTCACCGACGTCGCCGGCCTGCGCGTAGGGCACTGGCAGGCCCTCGACGCCGACGTCACCCTCGGCTCCGACCACGCCTTCGGTACCGGGCGGGCCACCGGATGCACCGTCGTCGTTCCCGACCGTGCCGTCACCGCCGCCGTCGACGTCCGCGGCGGCGGGCCCGGCACCCGCGAAACCGACCTGCTCGACCCCAGCCACTCCGTCCAGCGCGTCGACGCGGTGCTCCTCACCGGAGGCAGCGCCTACGGTCTCGCCGCCGCCGACGGCGTGATGCGGTGGCTCGAGGAACAGGGCCGCGGCATTCCGATGGGGCCGCCGGGGGCCGTGGTGCCCATCGTGCCGGGCGCGGTCGTCTTCGACCTGCCCGTGGGGGAGTGGACCGCCCGGCCCACCGCCGACAGCGGATACCGGGCCGCCGCGGCCGCCGGCACGACCGTCGCCCGCGGCACCGTCGGCGCCGGAGTCGGCGCACGCGCCGGCACCCTCAAGGGCGGCATCGGCACCGCGAGCCTGTTCCTGACCGAGGGCCCCGCCGCCGGCGTCACCGTCGCAGCCCTCGTCGTCGCCAACCCCGTCGGAGCCGTGTTCGACCCCGAGACCGGCCTGCCCTGGGGCCTCGGCCCCGCCCGGGCCGCCCAGCTCGGGCTCGTCGCCCCCACCGCAACCGACCTCGCCGCCGCCACCGCCCTCGCACCCAAGGGCACCGCCCTCAACACCACCATCGGCGTCGTCGCCACCGACGCCGACCTGACCGCCGCCGCCTGCCGCCGTGTCGCCGTCGCCGGGCACGACGGCCTCGCCCGGGCCGTCCGCCCCGCCCACTCACCCCTCGACGGCGACACCCTCTTCGCTCTGGCCACCGGCACCGCGACGCCCCCCGGAGCGAGCCGACCGATCCCGGAGGCCTTCGCGCCCGAACTACCCGTGCTGGCCGCCGTGTGCGAGGCGGCCGCCGAGGTCGTCCAGCGCGCCGTCGTCGACGCGGTGCTGCAGGCCACCGCGGTCGCGGGCATCCCCGCCTATCGCGACGTGTTCCCCTCCGCCTTCACGGCCGGGATTCCCACGTCACGCTGAGGGCTGCGCTGAGGACTCAGCGTGACGTGCCCTCCGATACGCGCTTCATCTGGTCGCCGCAGCAGATCTCCGAATGCGGCATCCCCTCGGTGCAGGGGCACGGCTTCTCGTAGACGATCTGCGCGCCGCACTTCTCACAGGCGTAGCGATCTCCGACGTTTCTCGGCACGACTGCCTCCCGGGTCCGACGGTGCCTCCCACAGTAGCCACCGGGCCTCCGGTCGACAGGGCTTTCACGGCGAATCCCGACCGGCGTCGCGCACGTGTCGAGCGGTGCGCACGTCGGTAGGCTCGAAAGCCAGGAACACAGCGCAGGACACACGCGAAGGGCGAGCGCATGACCGTACCCGACGGTTCCCGTCCCGGGCCCCGGCCCGTCTGGCAGCGCGCGGCGCTCCTGATCGCCGGATTCGTCGCCCTGCTCTACGGCGTCGAAGCCGTCGACGCCGCCGCGCCCGCCGACCTCGACTCCGCCGGTATCGAACCGAGAACCGCCGACGGGCTGTGGGGCGTGGCGTTCGCCCCCGTGCTCCACGCCGACTGGGCGCACCTGAGCGCCAACACCATTCCGCTGCTCGTGCTCGGCTTCCTCGTGCTCGTCTCCGGCATCGGCCGCGGTCTGGCCGCCACCGCGATCATCTGGGTGGTCGGCGGGCTCGGCACCTGGCTCACCGCCGGGTCCGGCTTCGTGCACATCGGCGCGTCGATCCTCGTCTTCGGATGGCTCACCTACCTGATCACGCGCGGCATCTTCACCCGGCAGTCGAGCCAGATCGTCATCGGGGTGATCGTGCTGTTCGTCTACGGCAGCATCCTGTGGGGCGTGCTGCCCAGCGATCCGCGCGTCTCCTGGCAGGGGCACCTCTTCGGCGCCGTGGGCGGCGTCCTGGCCGCCTGGCTGCTCTCCGCCGACGAGCGTCGCCGCCGCCGCCCGCCGGCCGTGCCGACCTCCTCGTTCGGGTGAGACGCACCCCCGCGCAACAACTGACCGATCGGTAGGCTCACAGCGTCGGCGCAACTGTGACATCTCTCGATCAAAACCTGCGTTGGCTTCGTCGCAGCCACAGGGACGTGGCAGCATGACCCCATGCGCATGACCGTCCTGGGGTGTTCCGGCAGCGTGGCCGGGCCGGATTCCGCCGCGTCGGGCTACCTGATCACCGCCCCGGGCACCCCGCCCCTGGTGATCGACTTCGGTCCCGGCGTCCTCGGGGCCCTCCAGCGCTACGCCGACCCCGGTGAGGTCTCGCTGCTGCTCTCGCACCTGCACGCCGACCACTGCCTCGACATCCCCGGCCTGCTCGTCTGGCGGCGCTACTCCCCGAACCGCCCCACCGGACGCACCCTCGTCTACGGCCCCTCGGACACCAGCGTCCGCATCGGCGCCGCCTCCGCCGAGATCGCCGGCGAGATGGACGACGTCAGCGACACCCTCGACGTGCGCCCCCTCGCCGACGGCGAAGCCTTCCGCTTCGGCGCACTCACCATCCACCCCGGCCGGGTCAACCACCCGCCCGAGGCCTACGGATTCCGCATCACCAGCGACTCCGGGCGCACCGTCGTCTACACCGGCGACACCGGCATGTGCGACGAGGTCGTCGAGCTCGCGCGCGGCGCCGACGTCCTGCTGTCCGAGGCCTCGTGGACCCACGCACCCGACGACCGCCCCGACGGCATCCACCTCTCCGGGGCCGAGGCCGGCATGCTCGCCGCTCGCGCCGAGGTGGGCGAGTTGCTGCTCACCCACATCCCGCCGTGGACCTCGCGCGAGGACGTCATCGCCGAAGCCAAGGAGCAGTACTCCGGGCCCGTCCACGCGGTGTCCGCCGGGGACGTCTACCCCATCTAATAGGCTCGTCCGGGTGACCACACGAGAAGACGGCAGAGCGGACGACGAACTCCGCCCCATCCGGATCACCCGAGGATTCACCAACCACCCCGCGGGCTCGGTGCTCGTGGAATTCGGCCAGACCCGCGTCATGTGCACCGCCAGCGTCGAAGAGGGCGTGCCGCGCTGGCGCAAGGGCTCCGGTCTCGGCTGGCTCACCGCCGAATACGCGATGCTCCCCGCCGCCACCCACACCCGCAGCGGACGCGAATCCGTCAAGGGCAAGCTCGGCGGCCGCACCCAGGAGATCAGCCGCCTCGTCGGCCGCGCCCTGCGCGCCTGCATCGACCTCGCCGCCATCGGCGAGAACACCATCGCCATCGACTGCGACGTCCTGCAGGCCGACGGCGGCACCCGCACCGCCGCCATCACCGGCGCCTACGTGGCCCTCGTCGACGCCGTCGCGTGGCTGAGCGCGGCGGGCCGGCTCACCGACCCGCAGCCGATCTCGTGCGCCATCGCGGCCGTGAGCGTCGGTGTCGTCGACGGCCGCGTCCGCCTCGACCTGCCCTACGAGGAGGACGTGCGCGCCGAGGTCGACATGAACGTCATCGCCACCGACACCGGCACCCTCGTCGAGGTCCAGGGCACCGGCGAAGGTGCGACGTTCGCCCGGTCCACCCTCGACAAGATGCTCGACTCCGCGCTCGCCGGCATCGCCGAACTGTGCGAGATCCAGAAGCAGGCGCTCGACGCCCCCTACCCGGGCACGCTGCCGCAGCCCGTGACACCCGAGCGGACCAGGAAGAAGTTCGGTGTCTGACAGGGTGCAGGTGCTCGTGGCAAGCCGGAACGCGAAGAAACTGCGCGAACTGCAGCGCGTCCTCGACGCCGCCGGGATCGAGGGGATCGACCTCGTCGGACTCGACGCCGTGCCGCCCTACGACGAGGCGCCCGAGACCGGCGCGACGTTCGAGGAGAACGCGGCCGCCAAGGCGCGCGACGGCGCGACGGCGACCGGAATGCCGTGCGTCGCAGACGATTCCGGACTCGAGGTCGATGCCCTCAATGCGATGCCCGGGGTGCTCTCCGCCCGGTGGTCGGGGCGGCACGGCAACGACCACGCCAACACCGAACTGCTGCTCGGGCAGCTGCAGGACGTTCCCGACGAGCGCCGCGGCGCGGCATTCGTCTCCGCCTGTGCCCTCGCCGTCCCCGGTGACGACGGCGAGATCGCGGTGCACGTCGTGCGCGGTGAGTGGCGCGGCTCCATCGTCCACAGCCCGCGCGGCGCCAACGGTTTCGGCTACGACCCGGTGTTCCGGCCCGAGGGGGAGGAGCGCACCGCCGCCGAGCTCAGCGCCGAGGAGAAGGACGCCTCGTCGCACCGCGGACGCGCACTGGCACGATTGGTGCCCGATCTCGCAGCGCTCGCCCGCTGACGCCCGCCGCCGCGGCGCGAAGCCTGCGCTCCCACGCGAAACAAGAAGCCGCCCACGCAATCGCGTGGGCGGCTTGCTGTTTCGCGCGCCGATCGGCCGGCCGGTCAGACGCCGAAGTCGGCCTTGACCTGTTTCGTGCGCTGGTGCTCGACGAAGAACGACAGGAACGGGATCGTGCCGGCGAGGAGGGTGCCGATCGTGCGGCCCGCGGGCCAGCGCACCTTGATCGCCAGGTCGAGTGTGAGCACGAGATACACCGCGTAGACCCAGCCGTGGACCACGGCGATCCAGCCGGGGACGTTCTCGACCTTCAGGATGTACTTCGCGACCATCTCGCCGGTGAGCACGAGCAGCCACACGCCGGTGATCCAGGCGAGCGCGCGGTACCGCGTCAGGGCCGAGGCAATCTTCTTCCGGTCGGCTTCCGGACGGGACTGCGGCGCGGTCGAACCGCTCGTCTGGTCGGGTGCCTGCTCGGGGGTCGTGCTCACTGAGCGCTCCTATCGGACCTGCGCGCAAGCTGCGCGAGGTAATCGTTGTACTCCAGCATCTGCCGAGCCTCCGGGTCGTCCGGATCGACGGCCGCGCTCGGATCGAGCCCAGTGCGGGGCCGCTGGGGGAGGAGATCCTCGGGGATCTCGGTGGGTTCCTTCGGTTCCGACGCGCGCGGCGCACCCGTGGCCTGGCTCTCGGCGTCCTCGGTCTCGAGTTTCACAAACCGGCGGTAGGCGTAGACGCAGAAGAAGGCGAAGGCGGGCCACTGCAGGGCGTAGCCGAGGTTCTGGAACGTGCCGCCCACGGCCTCGAACCGTGTCCATTGCCAGAAACCCAGACCGAGACAGCCGGCCGCGGCGACCGCCACCAGTACGACGAGGGCAAGGCGACGCGGCGGACGGTTCTCGGACACGTCATCAAAAGTACCCGAGCGGCCCCTCGACCTGCCAAGAGCGGTCGGGGGGCCGTGGGCGAGGTCACGTGGTGCGCGAGGGGGGACTTGAACCCCCACGTCCGAAGACACGGCGTTCTAAGCGCCGCGCGTCTGCCTGTTCCGCCACTCGCGCCTACCAGCGTCACCATACGCGACTACATCCGTCCTTCCTCGCTCGACCTATCGGGCGCCAAAGCGTTTTCTCGCGGCCCAGGTCGGGGTTTGGCTGTGGCAGTTGGGGCACAGGAAGCGGATGTTCTCCGGACGGGAATCATTCGGGTTCCCATCGATGTGGTCGACATGGAGCGTTATCGGGTAGTCGCACCATTCAGTGCCGATGCCACACCCCTCGCATTTGTAGGGACGACCGGACTCGATGAGGGCGCGGCGGAGCAGATTCGGTCTCTGTCGGGGAGCGCCGGTCGGTTTGCAGACAAGCACCTCCCTCCATGCGAGACGGTTCAGGGCATGACTGCCCTTGGTGTGCGCCGATCCGGTGAAGTGCGACGTGTCGATGCCCAGCCGTTTGATCCGGCGACTGAGGTGATGGTGCGAACCCCCGCTCGGCACCAGGCCCAAGTAGCGCATTACCCCCGCAACGCTCGTCGAGTTTCGGACCGCATCCTCGAGGACTTCCCGTGTGTACTTCGTCGACCGTCCCATCATCCCCCCTGAATCGAATGTATGTTCGATGCGCGGGACTGTATCGGACGGCGCCGACAAATTGCCGAAAGTGCCCTCATGCACGCGTTTCGCGGTCAGTCAAGATGGTAACGATTGCGTAACGATCAACCTGAGGGATTCCTCAGGTTGATGGACGTCCATGTAGCCGCGCAGCCTGCGCGGACTCTCCCTACCAACCGGTCACTTCTCCGACCTGCTGTGAGTGATCTCACGCGCCCCTTCGGGGGAGGTAACCCGCGCGGAACAAAACATGAGGAACCCCTCATGATTTTGTGTCACTCTTGGGTAGCCCGAACGAGCAGATCAGAGCCCATCAGAACGCCAACGGCGGCGCGGGCGGCCACGAGACCACGCCCTTGCGGTGTTCAGGAGAGGAACTACACGCGTGACGATCGACGAGACCACACCAGCCGACAACGGACGGAACTCGAAGGCATCACGACGCGCCAGTGACCGGGGCAACGCCCCCGCTTCCCGTAAGGGCGCGCTGGTCGACAAGCTCCTCGCCGGGGAGCCTTACGCACTCGCCTTCGGTGGCCAGGGCGCTCCCTGGCTCAGCTCCCTCGAAGAACTCAGCCGCGACAACGGGCTCGAGCCGGTCCTGACGGAACTGGTCAACGAGGCCACCGCGCTCCTCGCGCCCGTCGCGCACGACCTCGTCGTCGTGCGCCCGAGCGGCTTCGACCCCATCGCCTGGATGCTCGAGCAGGAGGTCGCCGACGAGGACGAGACGCCCGTCTCCGGCCCCTCCGAGTCCACGCTGACTTCCGCCGCGGTCTCGCTGCCCGGCGTGTTCCTGACCCAGGTGGCCGCGCTGCGCGCGCTGGCGAACCAGGGCCTCGACGTGACCGCCCAGGCCCCGGCCGCCGTGATCGGCCACTCGCAGGGCGTGCTGGCCGTCGCGGCCACCGAGGCCGCCGGCGCCAAGGACGGGCAGATCCTCGCGATCGCCCAGCTCATCGGTGCCGCCGCCACCCTCGTCGGCCGTCGCCGCGGCATCATCGCCGGCGCCGAGCGCTTCCCGATGCTCGCCGTCGCGAACGTCGACCCCGAGCGCCTGCGCGCCGTCGTCGCCGAGGTCTTCGCCGACCAGGACCCGCAGCGTTCCGCGGTCGTCGCCATCCGCAACGCCCGCCGCCGCGTCGTGCTGTCCGGCCCGCCGGCCGCTCTGGCTCGCGTGCAGCAGCGCTGCGAGGAGATCTCCGCCGCGGAGACCCGCGAGCGTGAGGCGAAGAAGCGCGGCGGTGCCGTGTTCGCCCCGACCTTCGAGCCGGTCTCCGCCGAGATCGGTTTCCACCACCCCGCTCTCGCCGACGCGGTCGAGCAGGTCGCCGACTGGGCCGCCCGCTGCGGCCTGGACGCGGACCTCGCCCGCTCGCTGGCGCAGGAAGTGCTCGTCGACCCGGTCGACTGGGTCGCCCTCGTCGACGACGCCGTCGCGGCCGGCGCCTCGTGGATCCTGGACATGGGTCCCGGTGAGCTGCTGACCCGTATGACCAGCTCGGGCCTGCGTGGCCAGGGTGTGGGCATCATCGCCGCCGCCACCCGCGGTGGTCAGCGCAACCTGCTGACCCCGGGCGCGGAGCCCGAGGTGCCGCAGCCGTGGTCCGCGTTCGCGCCGAAGCCGGTCACCCTGCCCGATGGCCGCCAGGGCGTCGAGACGGCATTCACGCGCCTGACCGGCCGCTCCCCGATCCTGCTGGCCGGCATGACGCCGACCACCGTCGATCCGAAAATCGTCGCCGCGGCAGCCAACGCCGGCCACTGGGCCGAGCTCGCCGGCGGCGGCCAGGTCACCGAGCAGATCTTCGCCGACCACGTCGAGGAGCTGAAGGGGCTGCTCGAGCCGGGCCGCGCCGTGCAGTTCAACTCGATGTTCCTCGACCCGTACCTGTGGAAGCTGCACGTGGGTGGCAAGCGGCTGGTGCCGCGGGCCCGCGCCGCGGGCGCGCCGTTCGACGGCGTGGTCGTCACCGCCGGCATCCCCGAGCTCGAGGAAGCCGTCTCGATCATCGAGGAGCTGACCGAGGCCGGCATCAGCTATGTCGCCTTCAAGCCGGGCACCGTGGCGCAGATCCGCTCGGTGATCCGCATCGCGAACGAGGTGCCGAACTACCCGGTCATCGTCCACATCGAGGGCGGCCGCGCCGGTGGCCACCACTCGTGGGAGGACCTCGACGATCTGCTGCTCGCCACCTACGCCGAGCTGCGCACCCGCTCCAACCTGGTGCTGTGCGTCGGCGGTGGCATCGGCACCCCCGAGCGGGCCGCCGACTACCTGACCGGCCGCTGGTCCACCGCCCACGGCTTCCCGGCGATGCCGCTCGACGGCATCCTCGTCGGCACCGCGGCGATGGCGACGCTCGAGGCGACCACGTCGCCCGAGGTCAAGCAGATGCTCGTCGAGACCCCCGGCACCCCCGACTGGGTCGGGGCCGGCACCGCCTCCGGCGGCATGGCCTCCGGCCGTAGCCAGCTGGGCGCGGACATCCACGAGATCGACAACGCGGCGTCCCGCACGGGCCGCCTGCTCGACGAGGTCGCGGGCGACGCCGAGGCCGTGGCCGCGCGCCGCGACGAGATCATCGCCGCGCTCGACGTCACCGCGAAGCCGTACTTCGGCGACGTCGCCGAGATGACCTACGGGCAGTGGCTCGCGCGCTACCTGGAGCTGGCCGTCGGCTCGCAGGAGGTGGCCGACGCGGCCGAGAGCCCGTGGATCGACGTCACCTGGCGTGCCCGCTTCCACGAGATGCTGCAGCGCGCCGAGTCCCGCCTGCACCCGGCCGACCGTGGCCCGATCCCGACGCTGTTCGCCGACGACGCGGCCCTCGACCGGCCGTACGCGGCGCTGGCCGCGCTGACCGAGCAGTTCCCGGACGCCGACTCGGTGGTCCTGCACCCGGCCGACGTTCCGTTCTTCGTCACGCTGTGCCGCACCCCGGGCAAGCCGGTGAACTTCGTGCCGGTCGTCGACCAGGACGTGCGTCGCTGGTGGCGGTCCGACTCCCTGTGGCAGGCCCACGATCCGCGCTACAGCGCCGATCAGGTCTGCATCATCCCGGGCACCGTCGCCGTCGCGGGCATCACCCGCGCCGACGAGCCCGTCGGTGAGCTGCTCGACCGCTTCGAGAAGGCCGCCGTCGACGAGCTGATCGCGGCCGGCGTCGAGCCGGTGCAGATCGCGGCCCGCCGCCACCAGGACCTCGCGGCCGGCCTGCTCGACGCCGTGCTGTCGGCTCCGGACGTCAACTGGGCCGGCCGGCAGACCGTCAACCCGGTGCACCGCCTCGGCGACCTGGACGAGTGGTCCGTCGAGTCCGACACCGCCGCCGTGCACGGCGCGACGGGCGCGACGCTGAGCGTTCTCGACGCCGAGCACGTGGGCCTGACGGTGCCGCTCGCCGGCGACAAGACCGTCGAGATCCGCCTCACGGTGCCCGCCACCGTGCACACCGGTGGCGCCCCGGTCGTCACCGCGGACGACGCGTCGGCGTCCATGTCGGCGCTGCTCGGTGTCGCCGCGGGGCAGGAGCTGCCCGCGGTGAAGAAGGGCGCGGCCCGCATCACCCTCGGCTGGCTGCCGGAGAAGATCGCCGACCACGCCGGTGTCACCGGTTCGGGACTGCCGCTGAACCTGACCCCGAGCGGCCACGGTGTGCCCGACGTCCTGGTCGGCGCGTGCTGGCCGGCGGTGTTCGCCGCGCTCGGCGCCGCGCAGACCGACGACAGCCTGTCGGTGATCGAGGGCATGCTCGACCTGGTCCACCTCGACCACGCCGTCGACGTGAAGGACGGTCTGCCGACCGAGCCGTCGATCCTGGGCGTCAAGGCCGAGGCACAGGACGTGGCCGACACCGACCTCGGCCGGGTCGTCGAGGTGCACGTCGAGATCACCGCCGACAACGGCAACGGCTCGGGTGACACCACGGTCGCCACCCTGATCGAGCGGTTCGCGATCCGCGGCCGCACCGGCAAGGCCGAGCTGGCCGATCCGGTCCGCGCCGGCGGTGCCGTGAGCGAGGACGCGGTGGAGACCCCGCGTCGCCGCCGCCGCGACGCCGTGATCGTCGCCCCGATCGACATGAGCGCCTTCGCGCGGGTGTCGGGCGACCACAACCCGATCCACACCTCGGACAACGCCGCCCTCCTGGCCGGCCTGGGCACCCCGATCGTGCACGGCATGTGGCTGTCCGCCGCCGCCCAGCAGGTCGTCACCGCCCTCGAGGCCGACGCCAAGCTGCCGGCCCGCCGCCTGACGGCGTGGACCGCCCGGTTCCTCGGCATGGTGCGTCCCGGTGCGCAGATCGACGTGCGCGTCGACCGCATCGCTACCGACCGTGGCGCCGAGATCGTCGAGGTGAGCTGCCGCGTGGACGGCGACCTGGTGATGGTCGCCACCGGCCGCACCGCCGCCCCGCGCACGGTGTACGCGTTCCCGGGCCAGGGCATCCAGCGGCCCGGCATGGGCCTGGACGCCCGCGCCCGCTCGAAGGCCGCCCGGGAGATCTGGGATCGCGCCGACAAGCACACCCGCAAGGCCCTGGGCTTCTCCATCCTTGCCGTGGTGCGTGACAACCCGACCGTGCTCAAGGCCCGTGGCGTCACCCACAAGCACCCGGACGGCGTGCTGCACCTGACCCAGTTCACCCAGGCCGCGATGGCGACCCTGGGTGTCGCCCAGATCGCGGAACTGCGTGAGGCCGGTGCCTTCGTCGAGGGCGCGCTCTTGGCCGGCCACTCGGTGGGCGAGTACAACGCGCTCGCCGCGGTCGCCGGGGTGCTGCCGCTCGAGGCGGTGCTCGAGGTGGTGTTCAGCCGCGGGTCGGCGATGCACGCCCTCGTGCCGCGCGACGAGCAGGGCCGTTCGAACTACCGCATGGCCGCGATCCGGCCGTCGCAGTTCGGTGTCGCCGACGCCGATCTCGAGGCGTTCGTCGCCGGGGTCGCCGAGGAGACCGGCGAATTCCTGCAGATCGTCAACCTGAACCTGCGCGGCTCGCAGTACGCGATCGCCGGTACGGTCGCCGGGCTCGAGGCCCTCGAGTCCGTGATCGAGCGCAAGGTCGCCGAGTTCGGGGGCAAGCGTGCGTTCATCCTGGTCCCGGGCATCGACGTGCCGTTCCACTCGACCGTCCTGCGCGGCGGCGTGGACGACTTCCGGCAGCGCCTGCTGAACCTGCTGCCCGAGCAGATCGATCCCGACATCCTCATCGGGCGCTACGTCCCGAACCTGGTGCCCAAGCCGTTCAACCTGGGCCGGGAGTTCGTCCAGGAGATCGCGGACCTGGTGCCGTCCGAGCCGCTGGCCGAGGTCCTCGCGGACTTCGACACCTGGGCGGCCGACCCCTCGAAGCTGTGCCGTGTGGTGCTCGCCGAGCTCCTCGCGTGGCAGTTCGCGTCCCCGGTCCGGTGGATCGAGACGCAGGATCTGCTGTTCGCCGACGAGGCCGACGGTGGCCTGGGTGTCGAGCGGTTCGTCGAGGTCGGCCTCGGTGCCGCCCCGACGGTGGCGAACCTGGCGTCGCAGACGCTGAAGCTGCCGGGCCGCTTCGGGCAGCCGGTCGAGGTGCTCAACATCGAGCGCGAGGCCTCGGTCGTGTACTCCACGGACGTCGATCCGGCGCCGGTGGAGGACGACGAGCCGGCCTCGGCCGAGGCTTCCTCGGCCGCTCCGGCCGCGGCCGCCGCTCCGGCCGCCGCGCCCGCCGCTCCCGCGGGTGGCCCGCGTCCGGACGACATCGCGTTCAAGGCCGCCGAGGCCACGAAGGTGCTCATCGCCCTGTGGACGAAGCTGCGCCCGGATCAGATCGGTCCCGCCGACACGATCGAGGCGCTGTGCGACGGCGTGTCCTCGCGACGTAACCAGCTGCTCGTCGACCTCGGCTCGGAGCTGTCGCTCGGTGCCATCGACGGTGCGGCCGACGCCGACATGGGCGCGCTTGCCGGCACGGTCGATCGCCTGGCCCGCACCTACCGGCCCTTCGGTCCGGTGCTGTCGGACTCGATCAACGACCACCTGCGCAAGGTGTTCGGTCCGTCGGGCAAGCGTCCCGCCTACGTCGCCGACCGGGTCACCAAGGTGTGGGGTCTCGGCGAGGGCTGGGCGTCGCACGTGACCGCGGAGGTCGCGCTCGGCAGCCGGGACGGTTCGTCCGTCCGCGGCGGTGCGCTCGGCGGCCTCTCCGACGGCGCGCTGTCCGACGGTGCCGCCGTCGACAAGCTGATCGACGCGGCCGTGCAGTCGGTCGCCGGCCGCCGCGGCGTCGCGGTGTCGATGCCGTCCGCCGGTGGCGGTGGCGGTGCAACCGTCGACGCTGCCGCGCTCGGCGAGTTCGCCGAGGGCATCACCGGCTCGAACGGTGTGCTCGCCAAGACCGCCCGCCTGATCCTGTCCGAGCTGGGCCTGGCCGACGCGGCCTCGGACCTCGCGGACAAGGCGGACACCGAGCTGGTCGACCTGGTCTCGGCGGAGCTCGGCTCCGACTGGCCGCGGCTGGTCGCACCGGCGTTCGACGCCCGCAAGGCCGTGCTGATCGACGACCGGTGGGCGACGGCCCGCGAGGACCTGGCCCGCATCTGGCTCGGTGCCGAGATCGGCGCGGAGCGGTTCGCCGGTGCGGGTGCCACGGTCGCCGCGCACGCCACGTTCTGGGCGGGCAAGGCCACCGAGGCCGGCCGCACGGAGCTCGCGCAGGTCTTCGACGCCGTCGCGACGGCCGCCCGGCAGACCGGCGACGCCGAGTACGCGGGCGAGGTCGCCGTGGTCACCGGCGCCAGCAAGGGCGGGATCGCGGCCGCGGTCGCGGCGAAGCTGCTCGCCGGCGGCGCCACGGTCGTGGTCACCACGTCGAGCCTGAACGACAGCCGCCTCGGCTTCTACAAGGAGCTGTATGCGCGCAGCGCACGCTCCGGTGCGGCGCTGTGGGTGGTCCCGGCCAACATGGCGTCCTACGCCGACGTCGACGCCCTGGTGACGTGGCTCGGCACCGATACCGTGGAGACCGCGGGCGGCGCCAAGAAGCTGATCAAGGAGGCCTTGACCCCGACGCTGCTGTTCCCGTTCGCCGCGCCGCGCGTGTCCGGGTCGATGGCCGACGCCGGTGCCCGCGCCGAGATGGAGATGCGGGTCCTGCTGTGGTCGGTGGAGCGCCTGATCGCGGGTCTGGCCGACATCGGCTCCGACCGCGACGTGGACACCCACCTGCACGTCGTGCTGCCGGGTTCGCCGAACCGCGGCAAGTTCGGTGGCGACGGCGCCTACGGCGAGGCGAAGGCCGCGCTCGACGCGATCGTCAACCGCTGGCACGCCGAGCGCACCTGGGCCGAGCGGGTCACCCTCGCCCACGCCCTGATCGGGTGGGTGCGCGGCACCGGCCTGATGGGCGGCAACGATCCGCTGGTGGAGGCCGCCGAGGCCGCCGGTGTGCGGACCTGGTCGACCGACGAGATGGCCGTCGAGCTGCTGAAGCTCGTCACCGCCGGCTCCAAGGAGGCCGCCGCGGTCGAGCCGCTGGTGGCGGACCTGACCGGGGGCCTGTCGGAGGCCGACATCGACCTGCCGGCCCTGGCCAAGCAGGCGCAGGAGGAGGCCGAGGCCGCGAAGGACGGCGCCGCGGAGCCCGATCACGCGACGATCGCGGCGCTGCCCGCGCCGCCGCGCCTGGACGCGACGCTGCCGGCACCGGAGTGGAACACGCTCGACGTCGACCCCGCCGACCTGGTGGTCATCGTCGGCGCCGGCGAGCTCGGCCCCTACGGGTCGGCCCGTACCCGCTTCGAGATGGAGGTCGACGAGGAGCTGTCGGCCGCCGGTGTGCTCGAGCTGGCGTGGGCCACCGGCCTGGTGGCGTGGGAGAACGATCCCAAGCCGGGCTGGTACGACGCGGAGACCGGCGAGCTGGTGCCCGAGGCGGAGATCGCCGACCGGTACCACGACGCGGTGGTGGAGCGCTGCGGCATCCGCCGCTACGCCGACGACGGCGCGATGGTCGACAACGCGGCGCCGCTGCTGACCTCGGTGTTCCTGGACAAGGACCTGTCGTTCGTGGTGGGTTCCGAGGCCGAGGCCCGCGCGTTCGTCGACGCCGACCCGGAGAACACCGTCGCGCACTCGGTTCCGGACAGCGGTGACTGGACCGTCACCCGCAAGGCCGGCACCGAGATCCGGGTGCCCCGCAAGATGAACCTGACCCGCACGGTCGGCGGCCAGATCCCGACCGGGTTCGACGTCACCAAGTGGGGCATCCCCGCCGACATGGCCGAGTCCGTGGACCGGGTGGGCCTGTGGAACATCGTGACCACGGTCGACGCGTTCCTCTCCAGCGGTTTCACCCCGTCGGAGCTGATGCGCTGGGTGCACCCCTCGTACGTGGCGAACACCCAGGGCACCGGCATGGGCGGCATGACCTCGATGCGGTCGCTGTACATCGACACGCTGCTCGGCGAGTCCCGCGCGAACGACATCCTGCAGGAGGCCCTGCCGAACGTCATCGCCGCGCACGTGGTGCAGTCGTACGTCGGTGGCTACGGCGCGATGGTGCATCCGGTGGCGGCGTGCGCGACGGCCGCGGTGTCGGTCGAGGAGGGCGTTGACAAGATCAAGCTGGGCAAGGCGCAGCTGGTCGTCGCCGGCGGCTTCGACGACCTCGGCATCGAGGGCATCGTCGGGTTCGGTGACATGTCGGCCACCGCGAAGTCGGACGACATGACGGCCAAGGGCATCAGCGATCGCCGGTTCTCCCGGGCCAACGATCGCCGGCGCGGCGGGTTCGTCGAGTCCGCCGGTGGCGGCACGGTCCTGCTCGCCCGCGGCGACCTGGCGCTGGAGATGGGCCTGCCCGTCCTCGGTGTGGTCGCGTGGGCCGGGTCCTTCGCCGACGGCGTGCACACCTCGATCCCGGCTCCGGGCATCGGTGCCCTCGGCGCGGGTCGCGGCGGGCTCGAGTCGGGCCTGGCGCGGGAGCTGCGCAAGCTCGGTGTCACCGCCGACGACATCGCGGTGATCTCCAAGCACGACACCTCCACGGCGGCCAACGACCCGAACGAGGCGGAGCTGCACGAGCGTCTGGCCGGGTCGCTGGGCCGCAGCGAGGGCGCGCCGATGTTCGTGGTGTCGCAGAAGTCGCTGACCGGTCACGCCAAGGGCGGCGCGGCGGCGTTCCAGCTGATCGGCCTGTGCCAGGTCCTCAGCCAGGGCGTCATCCCGCCGAACCGCAGCCTGGACTGTGTCGACGACAAGATGGCCGAGTTCGAGCACCTGGTGTGGGCGCGCACCCCGCTCCGCTTCGGCGAGCGGTACGCGCTCAAGGCCGGTCTGCTGACCAGCCTCGGGTTCGGCCACGTGTCGGGGCTGATCGCGGTGGTCCACCCGCAGGCGTTCGTCGAGGCGATCCCGGCGGAGCGCCGGGAGGCCTACGTGGAGCAGGCTCAGGCCCGCGCCGTCGCCGGTAAGCGCCGCCTCGCGGAGGCGATGACCGGGGGTGCGGCCCTGTACCAGCGGCCCGCCGACCGCCGCTTCGGCGGGGACTCGGTGCCGGCCAAGGCGGCGCGCCAGCTCGAGGCCGACGTGCTGCTCTCGCCGGAGGCACGACTGGGCGACGGCGACGTGTACCGTTCGGGTCTGCCCGGCTGCAAGTAGCCGTCGGCCGCACGGTCACAGAGAGCGGGTCACGGGACGGATGGGAGTTGCGGGGATCGGGTTCGACCTGGTCACGGTGTCGGAGTTCGAGGAACAGCTGGGCCGGGCAGGCACGGTGATGCTCTCGAACTTCACCCCGGGCGAGCGTCGCGACGCGAACACCCGCAGCTCCCGTCCGGGCCGGCACTTCGCCGCCCGGTGGGCGGCGAAGGAGGCGCTGATCAAGGCGTGGTCGGCGTCGCTGTTCGGCAGCCCACCGGTGCTGCCGGAGACCGTGCACCGGCAGATCGAGGTGGTCTCCGACGCGTGGGGCCGACCCGGGATCCGGTTGCACGGCGACGTCGCCGAGCACCTGACCGGGGTGCGGATCCATGTTTCGCTCACCCACGACGGAGACATGGCCGGCGCGTTCGTTGTGCTCGAGGACGATCCGCAGGCGTAGGAGTCTGCGGGAGAATTCCGCTTCAGGCGGGGGAGGCGTGCGTCTCCTCCGCCTGACGCGTTTCCACCTGGCCGTCGTTCTCCGGGACCGGCCGCTCGGTCTCCTCCGCCCGGGCGGCCTCACGGCGCCTGCGCCGCTTGGCGCTGGTGCGCGACTCCTTCTCCGCCACCATCAGATACGCACCCATCAGCCGCTTGAGTTCGACGACCGCGTCGGCGTGGCTCTGGTCGTCCTGCACGGAGAAGTTCAGCATCGAGTAGACGACGTGCACGAGCACCTCGGCCATCAGCGTGCGACGCTCGCGCGGGGTGTCGGGCATGAGCGGAGCCAGCATCCGCGCGATCTGCTCGGCGAACTCCTTCTCGTGGATCGCGCCGGTCGCCCGGGTCGACGGGGTGGACTGCATCGCGAGCCACACCTCCCGCCGCGAGGGGTCCGACATCCACAGCCCGGCGAGATGGTCGACGAAGGCGTTGAGGAACCGCAGCCAGTCCACGGAGGGGATGACGCCGTCGAACTTGGCGAGCTCGTCCTGCACACCCACCAGGTCCTGCCGGTTCAGTTCACACACGATGACGTACTTGTTGGCGAAGAACTGGTAGAGGGTTCCGATGGGGACATCGGCACGGGCAGCCACCTCTTCGCAGGTGAACGACTCGAAGCCGACCTCGGTGAGCAGTTCGCGGGACGCGGCGAGCAGCGCGTCGAACTTGCGCCGGCTGCGCTCCTGCGTCGGGCGACGGCGCGGCACCAGTTCCTGGGGCGCCGCCTGGACCTCCAGCGCCGGATCGATACGGCGTGGGGTGCGGCCGCGCTTCGTTGCAGACTCCACGCGCCCAGGCTAACCGGAGGTTGTCCGAATTCCGAACTTTTAGCTGTGAGGGCGAGTCTCAGCTAACACCGCCGGTGGCGCCGCGGTCGCCGGCGCTCACTTGACGAGAGTGAACTGCATGACGTCGATGTGGCCCGTGCGGAAGTGTTCGGCGGAACCGTTCAGGTACTTCATGAAGCGCTCGTACATCTCCTCCGACGACAGGGCGACCGCCTCGTCCCGGCGGGCCGACAGTGCCGCGGCCCAGTGTTCGAGGGTGCGGACGTAGTGCGGCGCCAGGGCCTGGATGCGTTCGACCCGGAACCCCGCCCGCTCCGCGCCGTCGACCACCGTCTCCGGCTGCGGCAACTGCCCGCCGGGGAAGATCTCGCGCTTGATGAAGATGTGGAACAGCGCGTTCTCCCGGGTCACCGGGATTCCCCGCTCGCGCAGTGTCGCGAGGCGGTGCCCCACGATGGTGTGCAGCAGCATCCGGCCGTCCGGGGGCAGCATGTCGTGGCACTTGGTGAAGAACCGGTCGTAGCGTTCGCTCCGGAAGTGCTCGAACGCGCCGATGCTCACGATGCGGTCCACCCGCCCGTCGAACTCCTCCCAGCCCTGCAGCCGCACGTCCACGGTGCGGGGGCCAGGCAGCCGCGCGGCGAGGTCGCGGACGTGCTCGTACTGGTTGCGGCTGAGCGTGAGCCCGATCGTGTTCACGTCGTAGTGCGTGGCGGCGCGCAGCATCGTCGAGCCCCAGCCGCATCCGACGTCGAGCAGTGTCATGCCCGGGTGCAGGTCGCATTTGCCGAGCGACAGATCGACCTTCGCGGCCTGGGCCTGCTCGAGCGTCATGTCGTCCCGCTCGAAATACGCGCAGCTGTAGGTCATCGACGGGTCGAGGAACAGCGTGAAGAACTCGTCCGAGAGGTCGTAGTGGGACTGGACCTGCCGATAGAACGGCGTGAGCGCGCTCTGCGGGCTGGGTGGCATCGCTGTGCCTTCCGTTCGAGGGCCGTCCGGCCCCGCTTCCTGGACCGTTCCGCCCGATGGCAACCTCGATATCGCGGAATCTACGCCGGACGCGGCCGCTGCGAGCATGCTTCGATCTCGAGGGGCGGTACCCGTAGCGAAAACGAGACACGACGATCGGGGAGGCGCGGTGGACGTCGCGGACATGCGGGAGCGGGTGCGCCGGCTGATGCCGCGGGCGCGCAGGGACCTCGGGGAACTGGTTGCGTTCCGGTCGGTGGCCGATCCGCGGCTGTTCCCGGCCGAGGAGTGCGTCGCTGCCGCTCGATGGGTGCGCGACGCGTTCGCCGCGGTCGGCGTCGACAACACCGAGCTGATCGAGACGTCGGACGGCTCGCTCGCGGTGCTCGGGCACACGCCGGCCCCGGCGGGAGCGCCGACCGTGCTCCTCTACAGCCACTACGACGTGCAGCCCCCGGGCGACGAATCGCTCTGGCACACTCCGCCGTTCACGCTCACCGAACGCGACGGCCGCTGGTACGGGCGCGGCGCCGCGGACTGCAAGGGCAATCTCGTGATGCACCTGCTCGCGCTGCGCGCCCTGCGGGAGCGGGGACCGCTTCCCGTCGGGATCCGGATCGTCGGCGACGGCTCGGAGGAAACCGGCGGCGGCGGGCTCGAGAACCTGGCGCGCGAACGGCCCGACCTGTTCGCCGCCGACCTGGTGCTCGTCGCGGACTGCGGCAACGCCGAGGTGGGACGGCCGACCCTCACGACGTCGCTGCGCGGCCTGGCGAACGTCGTCGTCCACGTCGAAGCTCTGGCGGGGGAGATCCACTCGGGCCAGTTCGGCGGCGCAGCCCCCGACGCGCTCGCCGCACTGGTGCGCCTGCTGTCGAGCCTGCGCGACGAGGCCGGCGGCACCGTGATCGACGGGCTCGACACCACCGGAATCTGGAGCGGCGAACCCTATCCCGAGGAGGTGTTCCGCGCCGACGCCGGTGTGCTCGACGGGGTCTCACTGCTGTCGGCCGGGTCCGTGGCCGACGCCGTGTGGGCGCGTCCCGCGCTGACGATCCTCGGCATCGACGCCCCGCCGGTGGTGGGGTCGGCGGCGGCGATCGTGCCCCGCGCGTCGGCCCGGCTGAACCTCCGCGTCCCGCCGGGGATGGATCCGGCCACCGCTCAGGACGCCCTCGTCGCCCACCTGCACGCCCACGCCCCGTGGAACGTGCGGGTGCGGGTCGACCGGGAAGGCGTGAGCGAACCGTTCCGGGCCGCGATCGACGGACCGGGATACGCCGCGCTGCGCAGCGCGCTCGCCGCCGTCTACGGACGCGAGGTCGGCACGGTCGGGCAGGGCGGATCGATCCCGCTGTGCACGGTGCTGCAGCAGGTGCTGCCGGACGCGGAGATCGCGCTGCTCGGCGTGGAGGAGCCGAGCGCCCGGATCCACGGGCCCGACGAGAGCGTCGACCCGTCCGAGCTCGAGCACATGGCCGTCGCGGAGGCGCTGGTGCTCGCCTCTCTCACGCGGTGAGCCGGCGCTCAGACCGACAGGTCGCGGCGCAGCTTCGCGACGTGCCCGGTGGCGCGCACGTTGTACTGCGCAACCTCGATCCGGCCGTCCTCGTCGACGACGAACGTCGAACGGATCACTCCGGTGACGGTCTTGCCGTACATCTTCTTCTCGCCGAACGCCCCCCACGCCGTGAGCGTGGTCTTGTCCGGATCCGACAGCAGCGGAAACGTCAGCTGCTCGGCGTCCCGGAACTTCGCGAGCTTGGCCGGCTTGTCGGGGGAGATGCCCACGACGGCGAGCCCGGCGCCGTTCAGGTCGGCGAGGCTGTCGCGGAAGTCGCAGGCCTGCTTGGTGCATCCGGGGGTGCTCGCGGCGGGGTAGAAGTACACGATCACCTTGCGTCCGCGGTAGTCCGACAGCGACACCTCGTTGCCGTCCGCGTCGGGGAGGGTGAACTCGGGAGCCGTATCGCCGGGAGCGAGCCTGCTGCTGTTTTCCGTCACCTCCGAGAGGGTAACGGACCCGTGCGTCCACTACCGTGGTCGCAGCACAGTGCAGCGACCAACTGGAGGATCACGTGGGTAGGGACACCGAGGCCATCGAACGGGACATCGAGAACGCCCGCAACCAGCTTGCGAGCACCCTCGACGAATTGAGTGTGCGCGCCAGCCCGAAGAACGTGATGGCCCATACCAAGCAGACCGTGATGGTCAAGGTGAACCAGCCCAACGTCAAGTACGCGCTCGCGGCGGTCGGTGTCGTCATCGGCGCCCTGGTGCTGCGCAAGCTGCTGCGCTGACGGCCGATCCGAAGGGCACCGTCGTCCGGCTCGCCGGACCGCGGTGCCCTTCGTCGTTTCCCGGCGGCGTGGTCGTGCCCGCCGGGGAGTGACCAAGGACCCGTTCCGAGTTCGATCTTGGCGTGGTTGACTGGTAGCGAGCCAACCGCGCCATCTTCGAGGGGGCTGACGGCCATGCCGAACGCACAGCGGGTTGCACGACTTCTTCTCGTCTCGATCCTGACCGCCATGGCCCTTCTCGGTTCGGGGGCTGCGGCCGCGGCGGGAACCCTCGGCGGCGCCCCGCCGACCAGGCTGCCCGCGTCGGCGCTCGAGCCGGCGAACGGCGCGGTGGTGGGGGTGGGACACCCCGTGACCGTCCGGTTCGGCGCACCGGTCGGTGACCGCGCCGCCGCCGAACGTGCCGTCGAGATCACCACGTCGAAGCCCGTGAGCGGCCGCTTCGCATGGCTCGACGACCGCCGCGTGCAGTGGGTTCCCGACCACCTCTGGCCGGGGCACACCACCGTGACCGTCGCCGTGGCCGGGGCGCGCACCGAGTTCCAGGTCGGCGACGAGTTCGTCGCCGTCGCGAACCGGTCGACGCACCAGTTCACCGTCATCCTCAACGGCGAGGTGGTGCGGACGATGCCGGCGTCGATGGGCAAGCCCGGCTACGAGACCCCGATCGGCACGTTCTCGGTTCTCGAGAAGTTCCGCGACCTCGTCATGGACTCGTCCACCTACGGCGTCCCGATCGACTCGCCGGAGGGCTACCGCCTCGACACCGAGTACGCCGTGCGGCTCACGTGGGGTGGCATCTTCGTGCACGCGGCGCCGTGGTCGGTGGACTCGCAGGGCAACGCGAACGTGAGCCACGGCTGCATCAACCTGAGCACCGAGAACGCGCAGTGGTACTTCGACCGGGTGAAGATCGGCGACCCGGTGATCGTGGAGGGCTGACCGGCAGGAGGGATACACCGTGACGGACGTGACCATCCCCACGGAGCGCGGGCCGATGCCCGCCCACCTCGCCACGCCCGCAGGCTCCGGTCCGTGGCCCGGGGTCGTCGTGATCCACGACGCGCTGGGCATGAGCCGCGACATCCGCGCGCAGGCCGACTGGCTCGCCGGCGAGGGCTTCCTCGCCGTCGCGCCGGACCTGTTCCACGGGTCCAGGCGGTCCACCTGCCTGTTCTCCCTCTTCCGGGGCTGGGTGCCCCGCGGCGACCTGGACGCCGCGCGGAACTGGCTCGCGGACCGGCGGGACTGCACGGGCCGCATCGGCGTGATCGGGTTCTGCATGGGCGGCGGCTTCGCCCTCGCCGTCGCGTCCGACCACGACTTCGCCGCGGCGAGCGTCAACTACGGCGGCCTCACGAAGGAAGTCGAGCGCGCCCTGCCGCGGGCGTGTCCGATCGTCGGCAGTTTCGGGACGAAGGACCGATGGCCCGGCGTGCGCCAGGTGCCCGACCGGCTCGAACCGGTACTGACGGCCGCGAACATCGACCACGACATCGAGCGATACCCGAACGTGGGGCACGGTTTCATGAACGACCACGACCCCGGCGACCTGTCGATCGTGGACAGGACCATCGCCAAGGTCGTGGCCGCCCGCTACGACGAGCCGGCCACCTGCGACGCGCGCGCCCGCATCGCCGCCTTCTTCCGCAGGCACCTCGGCGACCCCACGCGCGCCAGCGACGGGCCCGGGACGGCTACTTGATCACCGCGCCTGCGTCGATCGGCAATTGCACGCCGGTGACGTAGCGACCCGCGTCGCTGACCAGGAACAGGATCGCGTTGCTGATGTCGACCGGTTCGACCCATTCGATCGGCAGGGCGTTCATGGTCTTGAACGACTCGGCCGCTTCCTCGCGGGTGATCTCCGACGGCTTCTTGTCCGGCAGGAAGACCGAGTAGGTCTGCTCGTTGTGGATCATGTCTGTGTTCACCGAGGTCGGATGCACCGAGTTCACGCGGATCATGTGGGGGGCGAGCTCGTTGGCGAGTGTCTTCGTCAACCCCACCACTCCGTGCTTGGCGGCGACGTAATGGGCAAGGTTTGCCAGGCCCTTGATGCCGGCGGTGGAACTGGTGAGCACGATCGCGCCGCCGCCGTCGTTGGCCTTCAGGTGCGGCACGGCTGCCCGCACCGTCTTGAACACCCCCGTGAGATTGATATCGATCATGTCGTCCCACATCTCGTCCGTCAGGTCCTCGACCGGCGCGAAGCTGGCGATGCCGGCGTTCGCGAGGACGATGTCGAGCCGGCCGAGCTGCGCGACGCCCTCGTCGACCGCCGACTTCAGGGCGGCGCTGTCGCGGACGTCGGCCTGGCTGGCGATGATCCGCCGGTCCAGCGCCTCGACCTGCCGGACGGTCTCGGCGAGGTCGTCGGCCGTCGCGAGTGGGTATCCCACCGTGTCGACCTGGGCGCAGAGGTCGACGGCGATGATGTCGGCCCCCTCCTGGGCCAGCCGGACGGCGTGACTGCGGCCCTGTCCGCGTGCGGCACCGGTGATGAACGCGACCTTGCCCTCGAGCTGACCCATGGCGACACTCCTTCGACGGTCGATGTGATCTGCATCCGAGGCTAGAGGGGTTCGCTGGTGGTCGGACCGAAATCGCAAGGCGGATCGGCATACTCGGCGTCCGGTCCGGTCGTGGAGATCATTCCCGGTGGCAACGGACGCCGAGCGCCCCGGTGCGGGAGGGGTCTCGGATCGGTGCGGGCAGCGTGCACGAAAAATTTGGTCTGAAGCTACTTGTATTGAAAACGGAACGGTTCTACCGTGGGAGTATGAGCGCAGAAGCGCGCGAAGTGGGCTCGGTGGAGCAGAAGCCGCGGCGGTACGACTCGACCCTTCGCCGGCGCCAGGCCGAGCAGAACCGGCGGGCCGTCCTCGACGCCGCCACCACCCTGTTCTCCGAGGGTGGGTGGTCGGTCGCGGTCCGAGACGTCGCGCGCTCGGCGGGCACATCGGTCGAAACGGTGTATGCCCACTTCGGTTCCAAGGCGGGACTCCTCATGCAGGTGCTGGACGTCGCCGTTGTCGGGGACGACGAACGGGTGGCGCTGATGGACCGGCCGGAGTTCGCCGCCCTGTCGCAGGGCGCCCCTCGGGATCGGGCCGCCGCGGCAGCCGCCCTGGTGACTGGCATCAACCGACGAACCGTCGGCCTACAGCGCACCCTGCGCGCGGCAGCCGTCGTGGAGCCGGACCTCGCGACATGGCTGGAACAGGCACGGGGGCGCCAGCGCCTGAACGTGCGGGTCGGCGGTGCGATGATGGCCGGCCGCGAACTGAGCCCAGTCGAGGCCGAGGGGCTGTGGGCCGTGCTCAGCATGGAGGTGTACGAGCTGTTGACCGGCAGCACCGGCTGGAGCCCTGATCAGTACGAGAACTGGCTTACCGGAGCCATCATCCGGCTCCTGGGCCTGGAGAGTGGAAGGTGATGGGCCATGACTACCGACCATGGACCCGCAGACACACGCAGCATGGGAATAGTGCACAGCGCACTTCGCCGTGACCTGGAACGCACCCGGATCGTGCTCACCACCGAGCCGTACCCGGCCCCTCGGCGTCGACGCGCACTGGCGGAGCACGTGTTGTGGATGATGCGCTTCCTGCACATCCACCACACCGGCGAGGATGTCGGGCTGTGGCCCTTGATGCGGGTGAAGAACCCCGCAGCCGGCGCCCTGCTGGACCAGATGGACGCCGACCACCAGCGGATCGCACCGGCGATCACCATCCTGGAGGACGCAGCGCGGGCCTACCGCGATGACGCGAACGCTCGGCAAGCGCTGCTCGAAGCGCTGGCCGGGCTCACCGACGTGCTCCTTCCCCATCTGCGGCGTGAGGAGCTGGAGATGATGCCGGTCGTGGCCGTGACGCTCACCACGGCCGAGTACCGCGACGTGGAACAGGAGTATTTCGTCAGGCCCAAGAGCTTCCTGGAACTCGGCGCGGAGGCACACTGGGTCATCGACGGGCTCGGCGAGGACGACCGTGAGGTGATCGTGCACGTGGTCCCGGCCGTGCCGCGCTTCATCCTGCTGCACGGCTTCGCACGCACCTACCGGCGCAAGTCCAGCCTGCTGTGGGGCCACGGGCCCGCAGCCGCGCTGCCGTCGCTCAACCTTGCGCTTCTCGAGGGGCGATCCTGATGGGCACCTTGGCGCGGTACGGCAGGACCGAAACCGTAAGTCGCGCCCCCGCGGAGGCGGTGTGGCAGATCATCACCGACGTGACCCGGGTCGGTGAGTGGAGTCACGAATGCCGGGAAGCGCGCCTGCTCGGAAACGGCCGAGCTGCAGCCCCGGGAATCCGGTTCCGGGGCAGGAACCGCTCCGGCGGCCTCCGGTGGAGCCGGTCGTGTGTATTCACCGTTGTGGAGCCGCCACGGACGCTGGCGTGGAGGACAACGGGTCTCCTGGGCCGGGCGGACAGTACCGAATGGCGCATCGACCTCGAACCCGTCCCCGGAGGCACCAAGATCGTTCAGACCTACCGTGTGCTCCACGTAGCACCGGGCCTGGACCGGGTCTACTGGCGGCTGGTCAAGGCGCACCGAGACCGGCGCGCGGCACTGGAAGGCGACCTCCGCCGACTCGCCGAACTGGCGGCGGTCGAAGCCGAGTCGCACACGCCGGCGATGCGCCCGCCTCGCGAGGGAAACGCTGTGTCCGACGGTTCCCTCGGCCGCAGTACGGCACGTCG
Organism: Rhodococcus sp. 2H158; assembly: GCF_053764755.1. NCBI lineage: Bacteria > Bacillati > Actinomycetota > Actinomycetes > Mycobacteriales > Nocardiaceae > Rhodococcus > Rhodococcus sp. 2H158. The sequence continues at coordinate 80,314 of NZ_JBSNCE010000018.1, read as the reverse complement.
CCGGTACTCGGCGTAGTCCGGGCGGCCCCGCGGATGCGCGGCCGGTGTTCGAGGCCGCGTCGAAGGCGGGGTGGTTGGTGGGGTGGCAAGGGCGTAGGCAAAGAAAAAGGCCAGACCTCCATGGAGGTCTGGCCTTTCTTGTGCGCCATCAGGGACTCGAACCCCGAACCCGCTGATTAAGAGTCAGCTGCTCTGCCAATTGAGCTAATGGCGCTTGGCGGTGCGTCTCCGGGCCGTTGTCCCGGCGACGAAGGAAAGATTACACACCTTCCAGTAGCGCACCAAATCGGCAGGTCATGCCGCATTTCGGTGGGAGCGATACGTAACGCCGAGGGGGCCGGCGGCGATTGGTATTCGAACGTTATTCGCGTCGTCGACGTCGCGACGGCTTCGCCTCGAGCGGGGCTGGCATCATCGAGCGCACACGCATCGACGTGCACTTTTGCGGCCCGGGGGAGGCCCGGAATCGGAGGGTGGAGAGTGGTTGGGAACAGTGCGGCGCCGCGCCGACGGCGGAATCGGCGCGCCGTCGCGGTGGTGCTCGGGACCGTGTTGGTCGGCGTCATGACCTTCGTCACGGCCTGCTCCGGTGCGAGCAGCGCCGGCGGGGCCGAGGAGGTGCCGATCGATTCGAATCCGCTCGCCGCGCTCATCAAGCCCACGGTGTCGGCGAGCGTCGTCGACGGGGGAGTCGGCTTCTCGCCCATCGAGCCCGTGACGGTCTCGGTGGTCAACGGCAAGCTCGAGTCCGTCACGCTGCTCAACCCGGACGGGGAACCCGTCGCCGGGGCGCTCGGCCCGGACGGAGCCACCTGGGCCAACACCGAGCCCCTCGGCTACAGCCGGCAGTACCGGCTCGAGGCCGTCGCGTACGGGCTCGGCGGCGCGACCACGACCGTCGCCTCCTTCGCCACCAGCGCCCCCGGCAACCTCACCCAGCCCTACGTGATGCCGGGCGAGGGCTCGGTCGTCGGCATCGGCCAGCCCGTCGCGATCCAGTTCGACGAGAACATCCCTGATCGCCTCGCCGTCGAGCAGGCCATCACCGTCGTCACCGACCCGCCCGTCGAGGGCGCGTTCTACTGGCTCAGCAACCGCGAGGTGCGGTGGCGGCCCGAGAACTACTGGGCGCCGGGCACGACGGTCACGGTGGACGTGAAGGTCTACGGCCGCGATCTCGGCGACGGTCTGTTCGGGCAGTCGGATGTGCATTCGACCTTCACCGTCGGCGACGCGGTGATCATCACCGCCGACGACAACACCAAGCAGGTCACCGTCAACCGCAACGGGGTCGACGTGATGACGATGCCCACGTCCATGGGCAAGGACAGCACGCCCACCCCCAACGGCGTGTACACGATCGGCGACCGGTTCGAGCATCTGGTGATGGACTCGTCGACCTACGGCGTCGCCGTCGACTCCCCGCAGGGCTACCGGACCCCGGTGGACTGGGCGACACGGATGTCGTACAGCGGCATCTTCTTCCACTCCGCGCCGTGGTCGCTCGGCGATCAGGGTTCCCGCAACGTCAGCCACGGCTGCCTCAACCTGAGCCCGGCCAACGCCAGGTGGATCTTCGACAACACCAAGCGCGGCGACATCGTGATCGTGAAGAACACCGTCGGCGGCATCCTCGAAGGCACCGAGGGACTCGGGGACTGGAACATCCCGTGGTCGACGTGGAAGGCCGGAAACGCACGCGCCTGATCCGCCGCCGGGCCGCCCCGCGGTGGCGCCCCGGCGTGTGGCAGGCTGGGTCCGCCTCCTGTGGTAGGGGTTGGCACCAGACCCCCGGGATCGACGATCCCGGGGGTCTTCCCATGTCGGACGGCGCCTTCCGGGCATCTCGCCCCCGTAGAAGGTCGACATGCGGTCCTTGACGGCGGAGAATCAGGGAAAGGCATGCCTACCTGTGACATCGACCGACCGTGGACCACCGATGGTGGCCCGGCGGACAGGTCCGAGTCGAGGAGGATTCATGTCTACGACGACAGATCCCACGTTCTACCGCAGCCCGAGTGACGCCGTAGCAGCCGCGCCCGAGCGGCTTGCCTATGTGGCTGCCTTCGATCCGGCAGGCCGGGCGAAGGACGCGATCGCAGTGGTCGATTGCGAGCCGGGTTCGTCGACATACGGTGGTGTGGTCGGCTGGGCCGAGTTGCCGACGGCGGGCAACGAGTTACACCACTTCGGGTGGAACGCCTGCTCGAGCGCGCTGTGTCATGAGGGGCACGGCGATCACCACGCCGGGCATCACGGGCAGCCGCTCGAGCGGCGATACCTGGTGGTGCCGGGCATCCGCTCGTCGAGAACGTACATCCTCGACACCAAACCCGACCCGCGGCACCCGGTGGTGACCCGCACGATCGAGGCCGCCGAGCTCGCCGCGAAGGCCGGATACTCGCGGCCGCACACGGTGCATTGCGGACCGGGCGGCATCTTCATGTCCGCCCTGGGAGGCGCCGACGGCGCCGAGGGTCCGGGCGGTGTCGCGCTGCTCGACCACGACACGTTCGAGGTCGTCGGAGCGTGGGAGGCGGAGCACGGCGAGCAGTTCTTGGCGTACGACGTGTGGTGGCACCTGAAGTACGACACGGTGATCACCTCCGAGTGGGCCACGCCGTCGATGATCGAGAACGGACTGAACGCCGAGGACCTCCTCGGCCGCAGGTTCGGGCACCACCTGGACTTCTGGAGCATGTCCGAGCGCAGGCTGACCCAGCGCGTCGATCTCGGCGACGAGCACCAGATGGTTCTCGAACTCCGCCCGGCTCACAATCCCTCCGAGGCGTTCGGGTTCGTGGGAGTCGTCATCAGCGTGGAGGATCTGTCGGCCTCCGTGTGGATGTGGCACAAGAGCGACGACCGGTGGGCGGTCGAGAAGGTGATCACCATTCCGGCGGAGCCGGCCGACGCCGACGATCTGCCGCCGGCGCTGAAACCCTTCGGCGCGGTACCGCCGCTCGTCTCCGACATCGACCTGTCGGTCGACGACCGTTGGCTGTACGTCTCGTGCTGGGGCACAGGAGAACTCAAGCAGTACGACGTCGGCGACCCGTTCCACCCGCGGGAGACGGGATCGGTGCGCCTCGGCGGGATCGTGCGGCGCGAGCCGCACCCGGCGGATCCGGACCTCCGGATCGCGGGAGCTCCGCAGATGGTGGAGATCAGTCGCGACGGGCGCCGGGTCTACGCCACCAACTCGCTCTATGCGGCCTGGGACGAGGTCTTCTACCCGGACGGTGTGGGGGCGTGGATGGCGAAGTTCGATGCCGATGTCTCCGACGGTGGTCTGGTCCTCGACCGTGGGTTCTTCCCGCACGGCGACGACTTCCGCGGGCGCAGGGTGCACCAGACGCGCCTGCAGGGCGGAGATGCGTCCAGCGACTCGTACTGCTTCACCGGGTGATCGCCGTTGCACGGCGGGTCGATCGCACGATTCGGCGGTCGCCCGCCCAGCGGGGACTTCCCGCCCCCGACCACCTCGTCGACGTTTGCGCGACCGCCTTGCTGCTGGTGTCGCCGGAACGTGCGGGGGATCGGCAAGCGCCGCATCTCGGGACGGAGCGCTGGTGCAGAGCTGCACGGCGCCGAAACAAGCGAGTCCCTGACCGGCATCTCTGCTGGTCAGGGACTCGCCCTGTGGGGGTGAGTGACGGGACTCGAACCCGCGACAGCCAGGATCACAACCTGGTGCTCTACCAACTGAACTACACTCACCATCGCATTCGCGATCGGCCTGGGCCGGTTGCGCCTGCGGTACAGATACTAGCCTGACTTTGCCGAAAACGGCGAATCCGCAGGTCAGGCCGGACCCAACTCCTTCGTGACAGCGGCGATCTCGGCCGACGGCGGGCCCGGTGGGGCGACGAACGCGGTCCGCCGGTAGTACCGCAGCTCCCGGATCGACTCCTTTATGTCGGCGAGCGCCCGATGCGACAGGCCCTTCGCCGGCTGCCCGAAGTAGATCCGCGGGTACCAGCGCCGGCACAGCTCCTTGACGGAGCTGACGTCCACCATGCGGTAGTGGAGGTAGGCGTCGAGCTCGGGCATGTCGCGGGCGATGAACCCGCGGTCCGTCGCGATCGAGTTGCCGGCCAGCGGCGCGGTGCCGGCCTCCGGGACGTGGGCCCGGATGTAATCGAGCACCATCTTCTCCGCCTCGGCGACGCTCACCGGGGACCGGCGCACCTCCTCGGTGAGCCCGGAGCGCTCGTGCATCTGGGTGACGACGTCCGGCATCGCGGCGAGCGCGTCGTCGTCGGCGTGGATCACGATGTCCACCCCGTCGCCGAGCACGTTGAGATCACTGTCGGTGACGAGGGCGGCGATCTCGATCAGCTTGTCGCTGTCGATCCGCAATCCGGTCATTTCGCAATCGATCCACACAAGTTTGTCCTGCACGAAACACAGAGTAGTCAGGCCGGTCGTGGCGATAAGGTCACGGTGACCATTCCGCGGCCGCACGTGGACGAGGAGGACACCGCATGACGGTCGATCCGACACCGCCGGCACCGTCGCCGGCCGAGAAGGCGGCGGCCGCCCGCGCGGCCGCGGAGGAAGCGGCACGCGTCGCCGAAGCGGCCCTGAAGGCGGCCGAGCAGGCACAGCGCGAGGCGGAGGCGGCCGCGCGGGCCGTCGAGGCGACGGACGTCGCACCCGCCGGCCCGGCCCGGCAGATCGCCGCGGGATACGCCGCCGACGGGGTCGCCCTCGAACTCGGCGCGGTCGTCCACGACGGGGTGGTCGATTCGTCGGCCCGGGTACGGATCCCGCTCGCCACGATGAACCGGCACGGACTGGTCGCCGGTGCCACCGGCACCGGCAAGACCAAGACCGTGCAGGGCATCGCCGAGCAACTCTCGGCCGCCGGGGTCCCGGTCGTGATGGCCGACATGAAGGGTGACCTGTCGGGGCTGTCGGCGCCCGGAGAGGACAACGACGGGCTCCGGACCCGCGCCGCGGAGACCGGGGATTCCGGATGGGGACCGACCGCCTACCCGGTGCAGTTCTTCTCGCTCGGCACCGAAGGCCCGGGCGTGCCCGTCCGCGCGACGGTCACCGCGTTCGGTCCGATCCTGCTGAGCAAGGTCCTCGGCCTCAACCCCACCCAGGAATCGACGTTGGGGCTGATCTTCCACTGGGCCGATCGCCAGGGGTTGCCGCTGCTCGACCTGAAGGACTTGCGGCAGGTCCTCACACACCTGACCAGCGACGAGGGAAAGGCCGAGCTGAAAGGTATCGGCGGGGTCTCCCCGGCGACCGCCGGCGTGATCCTGCGGGCGCTCGTCAACCTCGAGGCCGGCGGCGGGGACACCTTCTTCGGAGAACCGGAGTTCGAGACCGAGGACCTGCTGCGCGTCGTCGGTGGCAACGGCGTGATCAGCCTGTTCGAGCTCGGCGCCCACGCGGCGCGGCCGGTGCTGTTCTCGACGTTCCTGATGTGGGTGCTCGCCGACCTGTTCCAGACGCTGCCCGAGGAGGGCGACCTCGACAAGCCGAAGCTCGTGTTCGTCTTCGACGAGGCGCACCTGCTCTTCGCCGACGCCTCGAAGGCGTTCCTGCAGCAGATCGAGCAGACGGTCAAGCTCATCCGTTCGAAGGGGGTGGGAGTGTTCTTCTGCACCCAGCTGCCCACGGACGTGCCCAATTCGGTGCTGTCGCAGCTCGGCGCGCGGGTCCAGCACGCGCTGCGCGCATTCACACCGGACGATCAGAAGGCGCTGGCCAAGACCGTCCGCACGTATCCGGAGACGGAGTTCTACGACCTCGAGGAGGCGCTGACCACCCTCGGGATCGGCGAGGCCGTCGTCACGGTGCTGTCCGAGAAGGGCGCGCCGACGCCTGTCGCGTGGACGCGGATCCGTCCGCCGCGTTCGTTGCTGGACACCGTCGGGGAGGAGGCGATCCGGTCCGCGGCGCGCGGGAGCGAGCTGTACGGCAAGTACGGGCAGACGGTCGACCGCGAGTCCGCCTACGAGAGGCTTACCGCGAAGGTCGCCGGTGCCCCCGACGTGGACCCACGGTCGCAGGTCCCGCCGTTGCCGGACCTGCCCGGCACGCCACCGCCCCGGGACGCGGGGCAGAGCATGGTCGAGCAGGTCCTCGGCAGCGCGGCCGTCAAGGGTTTCCTGCGGTCCGCGGCGTCGGCCGCGGGGCGCGAGATCAGCCGCGGCATCTTCGGCACCGGCCGCCGCCGCAGGCGCTGACGGGGGCTACGCGCCCAGCTTCCGGTAGAAGGCGCCGACGATGGGCGCGACGACGCCGCGCGGGGTGTAGTTGCCGGCGACGGACATCGCCTTGCTGATCAGGCCCGGCACGATGCGCATCTTGTTCTCGGCGAGCGCGTCGAGCGACACCTTCGCGGTGTGCTCGCTGGAGATCCACAGGAAGTCCGGCACGAGCTTGTCGACGATCGAGGCCTCCGCCGGATCCGGGGTCTCCGTGCGCACCGGGCCCGGCGCCAGCAGCGTCACGTGCACGCCGCTGTCCTTCAGCTCCCCGCGCAGCGACTCGGAGAAGGTGTTGACGAACGCCTTCGTCGCCGCATAGGTCGCGTTGTGGGGGATCGGCATGTTGCCCGCCGCGGAACCGACCATCAGGATCGCCCCGGAGCGGCGCTCGACCATCTGCGGCAGCACCGCGAGGGTCAGGTCGTGCACCGCGACGGCGTTCAGCTCGACCTGGGCCCGTTCGTAGTCCGGATCCAGCTGGGCCACCGGGCCGAAGGTCGCGATGCCGGCGTTGTTGCACAGGATGCTGATCGGGCGCTCGCCGAGTTCGTCGACGAGCTTCGCCCGCGCGTCGCGGTCGGACAGGTCACAGGCACGGACCTCGACGGTGACGCCGTGCTTCGCACGCAGCGTCGCGGCGAGCTCCTCCATCACGTCGCCGCGCCGGGCGACCAGGATCAGCGAGTGCCCGCGCGCGGCGAGCTCGGCGGCGAGGGCCTCGCCGATGCCGGAGGAGGCGCCGGTCACGACGGCGCGGGCGTCGGGGGTGGGATTCGGCAGAGTCATGGTCGGTCAGCGTAGCGGCGGCCGGTTCAGATGCGGTCCGCGAGGCGCGTGCCCTGCTCGATCGCGCGCTTGGCGTCGAGTTCCGCGGCGACGTCGGCACCGCCGATGACGTGCGTGGTCACGCCCGCGGCGGTGAGCCGCTCGACGAGGTCACGGACCGGTTCCTGCCCGGCGCAGATCACCACGTTGTCCACGTCGAGCACCTTCCGGTCGCGGCGGTCCTCGCCGAAGCTGATGTGCAGGCCGGCGTCGTCGATCCGCTCGTAGTTCACGCCCGAGATCTCGTGCACCTTCTTGTGCTGCAGCGACGCCCGGTGCACCCATCCGCTGGTCTTGCCGAGCCGCGCGCCGATCCGGCCGGGCTTGCGCTGCAGCAGGAACACCTCCCGCGGCGACGGCGACGGGCGGGGCTCGGTGAGCGCTCCCGGGGCGGCCTTCGGGTCGGTGACGCCCCACTCGCGCTTCCATTCGGCCAGGTCGAGGGTGGGGGAGTGGTCGTGGGTGAGGAACTCGGAGACGTCGACGCCGATGCCGCCCGCCCCGATCACGGCGACGCGGGCGCCGACGGGTGCACCCTCGCGGACGACCTGCGGGTACGACAGCACGCTCGGGTGGTCGATGCCGGGGATCGCGGGCACGCGGGGGGTGACGCCGGTCGCGACGACGACCTCGTCGTAGGCACCGATCAGGTCGTCGGCCGTCGCGCGGGTGCCGAGCTCGACCTGCACCTTCGTCAGCTCCAGCTGGCGGCGGTAGTACCGCAGGGTCTCGGCGAACTCCTCCTTGCCGGGGATGCGGCGGGCGATGCCGAACTGGCCGCCGATCTCGTCGTCGGCTTCGAACAGGGTGACGGCGTGCCCGCGACGGGCCAGGTTCACCGCCGCGGCGAGCCCGGCGGGCCCGGCGCCGACGACCGCGACGGCCTTGCGGCGGCGGGTGGGGGCGAGCAGCAGCTCGGTCTCCCGCCCGGCGCGGGGGTTGAGCAGGCACGAGACGTGCTTGTTGACGAAGGCGTGGTCGAGGCAGGCCTGATTGCAGGCGATGCAGGTGTTGATCTCGTCGGCGGCGCCGGCGGTGGCCTTGCGGACCCACTCCGGGTCGGCCAGCATCGGCCGGGCCATCGAGATCAGCTGTGTGTCGCCGCGGGTCAGGATCTCCTCGGCGGTCTCGGGCATGTTGATCCGGTTGGACGCGGCGACGGGGATTGCGACGTGCTTCGCCAGTTCGGCCGTGACGTCCGCGAACGCGGCGCGCGGGACGGACGTGACGATGGTGGGCACCCGCGACTCGTGCCAGCCGATGTCGGTGTTGATCAGTGTTGCGCCCGCCCGCTCGACCTCCTGGGCGAGGGCGACGATCTCGTCCCAGCGCTGGCCGCCTTCGACGAGGTCGGCCATGGACAGCCGGAAGCAGATCGCGAAGTCCGGGCCGACGGCCTCGCGGGTGCGGCGGACGATCTCGACGGGCAGCCGGCGACGGTTCTCGGGGCTGCCGCCCCACTCGTCGGTGCGCCGGTTGGTGCGCTCGGCGAGGAACTGGTTGATGAAGTAGCCTTCGCCGCCCATGATTTCGACGCCGTCGTAGCCGGCCCGCTGGGCGAGGCGGGCGCAGCGGACGTAGGCGCGGATCTGCCGGCGCACGCCCCAGGAGGTGAGCCTGCGCGGCCGGAACGGGTTGATCGGCGCCTTGATCGACGAGGCGGACACGCTCAGCGGCCAGTAGCTGTAGCGCCCGGCGTGCAGGATCTGCAGCAGGATGCGACCGCCCTCGGCGTGGACGGCATCGGTGATCGTCCGGTGCCGCCGGGCCTCGAGCCGGTTGGTGAGCTTGGCGCCGAACGGCAGCAGCCACCCGGTCCGGTTGGGTGCGTAGCCGCCGGTGACGATGAGGCCGACGCCGCCGCGGGCACGCTCGGCGAAGTACGCGGCGAGGCGGCCGGTGTTCCTGGCGCGGTCCTCGAGTCCGGTGTGCATCGAGCCCATGACGACGCGGTTGGGCACCGTGAACGGTCCGAGGTCGAGCGGAGAGAGCAGGTGGGGGTAGGGGTTCGTCACGAGTGGTCCTCGGTGGTGAGGGCGTCGAGCACTTCCTGGCACCAGTCGGCGAAGCCCTGTTCGACGCGGATGCCGCCGCGCAGGACGAGGTACTGGTGCAGTGAGGGCCCGGTGAGCCGGTGGGGTGCGGGGAAGTCGCGTTTCTCGATGGTGCGGTACACCTCGAGGCGGGCGGCGTGGGCGTCGCGGTGGCGGGTGAGTTCCGCGAGGAGGGCGGGCAGGGTGCCGGGCCCGGCGGCGCGGATCTTCACGGCCAGGTCGCTGCGCAGCTGCTCGGGGTCGGAGGGGTGGGCGATCCAACGGTCCAGCTCGGTGCGGCCGGCGGCGCTGACGCTGTAGACCTTCTTGTCGGGCCGCCCGTCCTGCGGCACGGTGCGGCCGGCGATCCAGCCGTGGTCCTCCATGCGCCGCAGCACGCGGTAGATCTGCTGGTGCGTCGCGCCGTGAAAGAAGCCGATCGACTTGTCGAAGCGGCGGGCCAGTTCGTAACCGGAGCCGGACCGCTCGTCGAGTGCGGCGAGCAGCGCGTGTTCCAGGGCCATGCCGAGAGTATGCACCGAGGTGCATATGCAATCAAGTGCACGCCGGGGGTGACGGCCGCGAACTTCCCGGTCAGCCGCGAACGCGATTGCGTTCGCAGCTGACCGGAAATCGCGCGGACTACCAGAGGCCGGTTCTCAACGCGACGATCTCCTAGGCTGCGGGCATGAGCGCGCACACGGACGCCGCCGGGATCGGGGAGGCCACCTCGCGACGGCAGGTCTTCGCCTGGGGAATGTGGGACTTCGGGTCGTCGGCCTACCACGCGGTGGTGCTGACCTTCGTCTTCTCCGTGTATCTCACCGACGCCGTCGGCGACGACCTGCCGGGGTCGATGTCGGCGAGCACGTGGCTCGGGTGGGCGCTGGGCATATCGGGGTTCTTCATCGCGGTCACCGCCCCCGTGTCGGGCCAGCGCTACGACGCGGCCGGCCGGCGCAAGCGGTCCCTGGCGGTGCTGTCCTACACCGGTGTCGCGCTGATGGCGGCGATGGTGTTCGTGCGCGACGACTACCACTACCTGTGGCTCGGTCTCGTGCTGCTGGGTGTGTCCTCGGTCGTCGTCGAACTCGCGCAGGTGCCCTACAACGCGATGCTGCGTCAGGTCTCCACCGAGGAGAACATGGGCCGGGTCTCCGGTTTGGGTTGGGCCATGGGCTATTTCGGTGGGCTGCTGTTGTTGCTGCTGGGGTACTTCGGGTTCATCGCCGGCGACGGCGACACCCGCGGCTTCCTCGGCGTGAGCACCGAGGGCGGCCTCAACATCCGCCTGGTCGTGGTGGCCGCGGCGGTGTGGTTCGCGGTCTTCGCCGTCCCGGTGCTGCTGGCGGTGCCGGAGGTTCCGCCCACCGGTGCCGATCCCGGCGCGGAGCGGGCCGGGATCGTGCAGTCCTACCGCGTGCTGCTGCGCGACCTGCGCGAGCTGTGGGCGATGGATCGGCGCACCGTCGGCTACCTCGGTGCCTCGGCCCTGTTCCGCGACGGCCTGGCCGGGGTGTTCACGTTCGGCGCGGTGCTCGCGGTGAACGTGTACGGCATCGACGCCGCCGACGTGCTGCTGTTCGGCGTGGCCGCGAACGTGGTGTCGGCCCTCGGTGCGCTGGCCGCGGGCTGCTTCGACGACCGGGTCGGCCCCAAGGCGGTGATCGTCGCCTCGCTCGCCGCGATGATGGCCGTCGGGGTCGTGTTGCTCGTGGTGTCGGGGCCGCTGATGTTCTGGATCTTCGGTCTGCTGCTGTGCCTGTTCGTCGGGCCCGCGCAGTCGTCGGCCCGCACCTTCCTCGCGCGCATCACCCCGGCCGGGCGGGAGGGGCAGATGTTCGGGCTCTACGCGACGTCGGGCCGCGCCGTGTCGTTCCTGGCCCCGACCCTGTTCGGGCTCTTCGCCTGGAGGTTCGACGCGGACCGGGCCGGGATCGCCGGCCTGCTCGTCGTGCTCGGTGCGGGGCTGGCGGCGCTGCTCGCGGTGCGGGCCCCGGAGGGTCAGTCCTTGAAGTAGACGAGCTGGTGGGTCGTGGCAAGCAGCGTGCCGTCGCGGCCCCACAGCTGAGCGGCCTGGTCGAAGTAGCCCTGCGAGAAGCGGTGGGTGCGCGCGGTGCCCAGGACGAAATCGTCGCCCTGTGCCTCGAGCTGCCCGGCGTCGGCGTGGAAGTACACCGTCAGCGACACGGTCCCGGCCGGCATGTACCGGCCGCGGCGTAGGAACACCCTCGGGTAGAACACGTCGCACAGCGCCGTCAGCGCCGGGAAGTCGAGCGGGCGGGCCGGGGTGTCGCGCACCCACAGCGTCGTGGTGGAGTCGGGGTGCTCGCCGGCGTCCTGCTGGGGCACCGCGCCTTCGACGAACCGCATCTCGTAGTTGCGGGCCCACGCGATGAAGTCCGGGAAGGTCCGGGTGGGAACCGCATCCGCCGACGGGACCGCCGGCATGTCGAGCTCGGTGTCCGACCAGGTGTCGCGGCGGGTGCCGAACACCGCGGTGGCGGTGGTGGTGACCACGCCGTCCTGCGTCAGCTCGAGCAGCCAGTGCTGGTTGGTGCGGTTGGTACGGACCGCCCGCACGGTGATGTCGAACTCGCCGTCGGCGACCGGGCCGGCGTAGTTGACGGTGACGGAGATGGGATCGCCGAGCCGGTCCGGGTGCTGCTGGACGGCCCGCAACAGGGCGGCGGCGGTGACGCCGCCGAACGGACCGACCATGTTCGTGTACTCCGGACTGGTCCGCCCCCGCGTGTGACCGTCCTCCACGGGGTCGAGCGCTACGGTGGCGTCGAAGGGGTGGGGCGGGGCGGCGATCTCGGTCACGACGACTCCTCGGGAAGAACGGGTCCGTTCCGGCACGATCCGGACCTAAGTATGACAACATACATAGAAACCGACGGCAAGAGCGGAGCAGGGACATGGCGAGGCGAAGCGACCCGACCACCGGCCCTCGCGCCGCGATGATCCGCAGCGCGATCCGGCTCATCCGCGAGCGGGGCGTTGCGGCGACCTCGTTCGCCGACGTGCTCGCCCAAAGCGGCGCGCCGCGTGGGTCGGTCTACCACCATTTCCCGGGCGGAAAGTCGCAGCTCGTCGAGGAGGCCACCCGCAGCGCCGCCGACCACCTGGGTGACGGGATGGCGCGGGTGCTGGACTCCTCGGACACCCCCGGCGCACTGCAGGCTCTCGCCGACCTGTGGCGTCGCGGTCTCGAGGCCGGCGACTACGCGGTCGGCTGCCCGATCGTCGCGGCGGCCCTGGGTACCGAGCGCGGGGCCCGTGACGTCGCCGGGGAGGCGTTCGAGCACTGGTGCGGCCTGCTCACCGGCACGCTCGTCGCGGACGGGGTGGGCCCGGAACGCGCGCGGTCGTTGGCGGTGCTCATCGTCGGCGCGCTCGAGGGTGCGCTGGTGCTCGCCCAGGCGCAGCGCAGCTCGGCGCCGCTCGACGCGGTGGTCGACGAGCTCTCGGCCCTGTGCCGGTCGGCGATCGACCCCGCGGCTAGTCCGCGATCGTGACCAGGACCTGTTCGGCGGCGTTGCGGTGGCCGTCGGCGTTGGGGTGTAGCGGGGCCGCCGGCTGGGACGGGAACAGGCCTTCGGTCCAGCGCTGCGCGGAGGGCTGGCACGCGTCGTGCCCGACGGTGGACTCGCGCAGGTCGACGTAGTCGACGCCCGCGGCGTCGGCCTGCTGTTCCATCGCCGCGTTGAGCCGGTCGATCTTCGCCTGCAGGTACGTCGCGTCGTCCGGCAGGATCGGCTGATCGGGATAGCATCCGCCGTCCCGGATCCCGGTCGGGTAGCCGACGAGCAGGATGCGCGCGTCCGGGGCGCGGTTGCGGATCTCCCGCACGATCGCGCCGTAGGTGGGGGCGAAGTCGTCGATCGCGCGGTCCACGAGGTCGAGGCCGTCGCGGACGTTCGCGGTCGCGCACAGGGGTCCGGCCGGCGCCGCGGCCCTGCCGGACGAGCGGTCGAGCGCGAGGCACGATCCGGCCAGGGCGACCAGGCCGATGTCGTTGCCGCCGATCCCGACGGTGACCAGCTCGGTGTCGGGGGTGAGCGCATCGTACTGCGCAGGGACGGCGGCTCCCGACGAAACCACTTGGGGCCCTGCCAGATTCGCTGTCGTCGCGGAACTGCACGACGCGTCGCGGAAGTTGTCGATGCCCAGCGTCTCGGCCACCGTATGGGGGTAGTTGCTCCCCGAACGCGCGCACGCCGAGTCGATCTGGGGCGGGATCATCGGGCCCGCCGTGAACGAGTCACCCAGGGCCACATAGGAGCTGTAGGCGGGGCCGGGGGCGGGCTCGGAATCGGCGGGCGACCCGGGATCGGTGCAGGCCGTGGCGAGCACGGTGAGGGAGGCGGCCGCGACCGCGCCGAGCCGGCGACGCATACGGCGGTGGCAAGCTGCGGTGGTCACGGCCCCTCCTGTGGACATGCTCTTACGGCCGGTCGCCGATCCGGGCGAGGATCGCCTTCGCCAGCGCGTCCGGTGCCTCCTCCGGCACCCAGTGGCTGACGTCGTCGAGGACGACGAATTCGTAAGGCGCGTCGACGAACTCGCCGCAGCGCTCCGCGCCCACCCGGCCGAGGGCCGAATCCCCGGTGCTCCACACGTAGGTGGTGGGCACCCGCACCGGTGCCAGTTCGGAGAACTCCCGGGTCATCGCCCGGTACCAGTTGAGCGCGGCGGTCAGGGCGCCGGGCTCGGACAGCACGCGCACGTACTCGTCGATCGACTCGGGGCTCACCCGGTCGCCGTACATCACGCGCAGGCGACGGGCGTCGTCCTCGAGCAGGACGTGCTCGGCCTTTCCCTCCTGCCGGAGCAGCTTGATGTAGGCGGCGCGGGCCTGCTGATCGGCGTCCTCGCGCAGGGCCCAGCCGTAGGCCGCGAGGTGCGGGACGGACACCGCGGTCAGGGTGCTGATGCGGTCGGGGTGCCGCACCGCGACCTGCCAGGCCACGGCGGCGCCCCAGTCATGCCCCACCAGGTGGGCCTGCCCGATGCCGGTCGCGTCGAGCAGCCCGATCACGTCACCGACCAGCAGGTCGATGGTGTACGCCGACACGCCGTCCGGGCGGGCACCGGGGGAGTACCCCCGTTGGTCCGGCATCAGCACTCGCAGACCCGCCTCCGCGAGCTGCGGCGCCACGGCCTCCCAGCTGCGGGCGGTCTCCGGGAAGCCGTGCAGCAGCACGACGGGCGTGCCGTCGGCGGGACCGGTGACGTGAACGTCGAAGGTGAGGTCTCCGAGGGTGACGTGAGTGGTCTCGAACATGGCGCCCACCGTACGGGTTGCCGTTAGCGGTGGGAAGGTTTCCATGCGCCCATGCCGAGAACGATGAGGCGCATCTGCTTTTCGGCGCGGGCGAGGACCTCGGCCTCCGCGGGCCCGCCGGGCCGGTCCACGTCGAGCAGTTCGAGCACCACCTCGAGCATGGCGGTGACCAGCAGATCGGCCGCCATCTCCAGGTCGTCGACGTCCCAGTCCGCCATGCCGGGCATGCGGGAGAGATCGACGGAGAGCTCGCCCGTGATCAGCCGCAACTCGACGGTGACGGTGCGCGCGACGGCCGGCTGGCCGCCGTAGCGCTCCCGGGCCAGGAATCGGAAGGCCTGTTCGTGGGCGCGGACCTGCCGCACCAGGGTCTCGAGCGACGCCCGCGCCGAGGACGGGCCGCGCGTGCGCCGGGCCTCGCGCAGCAGCGTGCGGAGCATGCGCATGGTGTCGGCGGCGAGAGCGACGCCGAGTTCCTCCATCGAGCCGAAGTGGCGGTAGAACGCCGTCGGCACGATCCCGGCGCGGCGGGCCACCTCACGCAGGCTCACCGTCGCGAAGCTGCGATCGGCCGAGAGTTCGAGCGCCGCGTCGAGCAGGGCCTGGCGGGTGCGCTCCTTGCGCGCAGCCCGCGTCGCGGGTTCGGGAACGGGGGCTGCGGACACGGCTCCGAGTCTAGGCAGTACGACGTGGCGGCGGTCGGGGACCGTGGTGACGGCCGCCACAAGAACGTTGACAGGCCACCGGGCGACCCTGGCACACTGAGCTCAGTGCACATTTGTGCACTGAATTTGGATTCTCGCTCGAGAGGAGCGACGCCATGACCCTGCTTCACCGCGCCCGACGCGGGCCGGGGCCGTCGATCGGACGCAAAGCCCTGATCAAGGCGCTGCACGTACTCTCCGCGCCGCACCACCCGGATCGGTACCTCGAACTGGCCGATCCGCTCCTGGCCGTGCAGCACACGCGCGCCCGGATCACGAACGTTGACCGAAATGTCCCGGGTGCGGTGACGCTCGAGCTGCGCCCGGGCCGGCCCCTGGAGTTCCGGGCCGGTCAGCACCTGCAACTCGGCGTGGTGGTGGACGGTGTGCGGCACAGCCGCAGCTACTCGCCGGTGAGTTCCCAGCATCGAGCCGACGGGCGCATCCAGCTCACGGTCGGGGTGCGACCGGACGGCGTCGTCTCGCGGCACCTGCACGAGCACGCCACCGCGGGCGACGTGGTCGACCTCGCGGCGGCCGCCGGCGAGTTCTGCCTGCCGGCGGAGCGGCCGGAGCGGCTGGTGCTCGTCAGCGGCGGCAGCGGCATCACTCCGGTGCTGTCGATGCTGCGCACCCTCGCCGACGAGGGCTACTCCGGAACCGTTGCCTTCCTGCACTACGCGCCCACCGCCGCGCACGTGCCGCACCGCGACGCGATCGAGTCCCTGGCTGGCGCCCACACCGGCGTCGACGTGGCCTTCGCCTACACCCGGGCGGACGACGGTGCGTTGCGTGGCCACTTCGACCGGAGTCATCTCGAGCGGGTCGCCCCGTGGTTCGCCGGCGCACCCGCCTACGTCTGCGGCCCGGCCGGGCTCGTCGACAGCGTGCGGGAGGTCTACGGCGACGCCGGCGCCGCGCACCTGCTGCGCACCGAGGAGTTCACCCCGCCCGTCGTCGTCCGCGACGACGACGCGAGCGGCACCGTCACCTTCGCCGCGTCCGGGGTTCGCGCCGAGAACAGCGGCGTCACCGCCCTCGAGCAGGCCGAGGCGGCCGGGCTCACCCCGCAGCACGGCTGCCGCATGGGAATCTGCCACTCCTGCACCGTGACCCGGCTGTCCGGCGGCACCCGCGACGTGCGTACCGGCGAGACCGACGACGAGCCCGGCGCCGAGGTGCAGATCTGCGTGAACGTCCCCGTCGGCGACGCGGCCTTCGACCTCTGACCCACTCGAAACAATTGGAGGACACCATGTTCGGTTTGTCCATCCCCCTGTCCCTTCCGCTGCCGGCGTTCCTGTCCGGCCGTCGCGATCCCGACCCGTCGCCGGTCGTGCTGCGCCGCGAGCACGTCGAGGAGATCGGCCGCGAACTCGACGCCCTGCGCGAGCGCACCGTCACCTCGCTCGGCACGGCCGACCGCGAGTACATCTACCGCATCGTCGGGGCGCAGCGGCGCTTCGAGATCGCCGGTCGTGCACTGTTGTTCGTGGGCTTCCTGCCGCCGGCATGGGTGGCGGGCGTGGCCGCGCTGAGCGTGTCGAAGATCCTCGACAACATGGAGATCGGCCACAACGTGATGCACGGCCAGTACGACTGGATGCGCGAGCCGGAACTGAACTCCCGCAACTTCGAGTGGGACACCGTATGTCCCGCCGACCAGTGGCGGCACTCGCACAACTACCTGCACCACACCTACACCAACATCCTCGGGATGGATCGCGACGTCGGCTACGGCATCCTGCGGATGGACCCGGCGCAGCGCTGGCACCCCTACTACCTCGGCAACCCCGTCTACGCGACGGGGCTGATGCTGCTGTTCGAGTGGGGCGTGATGCTGCACGATGCCGAGGTCGAGAACGTCGTCGCCGGCAAACGCAGCTGGCGCGACGTGATCCCGCTCGCCCGGGGGTGGTGGCGCAAGGCGCGCGGACAGGTGGTCAAGGACTACGTCGCGTTCCCGTTGCTGTCCGGGCCGATGTTCGTGCCGACGCTGCTCGGCAACGTGGCCGCCAACCTGGTCCGCAACGTGTGGGCGTTCTCCATCATCTTCTGCGGGCACTTCCCGTCCGGAGTGCAGTCCTTCACCGAGGAGGAGACCGCGCACGAGACCCGCGGCGAGTGGTATGTGCGTCAGCTGCTCGGCAGCGCGAACATCACCGGCACGCCGCTGTTCCACATCATGTCCGGCAATCTCTCGCACCAGATCGAGCACCACCTGTTCCCGGATCTTCCGGCGCACCGGTACCCGCAGCTGGCGCCGGAGGTGCGGGAACTGTGCGAACGCTACGGGCTGCCCTACAACACCGGGGGCCTGCTCGCCCAGGTCGGCTCGGTGTGGCGCAAGATCGTGAAGCTGGCACTGCCGCCGAGCTGGGTCTCGGAGGAGCCCACGACGTCGGTGCTCATCGAGCGCAGCGTGCCGGTCGCGGGTACCCTCGCCCACGACAGCGCCTGAAGGGGGCACCGCCATGGTGGGTAGGTTCGAACGCAACAAGGACACGCTCCAGGAACTGACCGAGTCCGCGGCGACGCACGTCGGTAACATCGCCGGCATCATCACCGGCGCGGTCCGCGAGGTCACCCGGGAGGTCGGGGACTGGATCAGCGACGGCATCGAGATGCGGGAGGCCGCCCGCAAGGCGAGCGTCGACGACGAGCGCGTCGTGGAGCCGCCGTCCGAGCCGTCCGGCGGGTAGGCGAAGAACGCCGGGTAGCTGAAGAACGCCGGGTAGCTGAAGAACACCGAGACAGCGCGGGGCGGGCACCGGATCCGGTGCCCGCCCCGCGCTGTCGGCGTGTGTTCGGATCAGATGACGCCGAGTGCGAACATCGCGTCGGCGACCTTCACGAAGCCGGCGATGTTGGCGCCGTGGATGTAGTCACCGGGCTTGCCGTACTCGGCTGCGGTGTCCACGCAGTTCTGGTGGATGTCGCGCATGATGCCGGCGAGGCGCTCGTCGGTGTAGTCGAAGTGCCACGAGTCGCGGGAGGCGTTCTGCTGCATCTCGAGCGCGGAGGTCGCCACGCCGCCGGCGTTCGCCGCCTTGCCCGGGGCGAACGCGACGCCCGCCTCGCGGAACACCGCGATGCCACCGGGGGTGGTGGGCATGTTCGCGCCCTCGGCGACGACCCGCACGCCGTTGTTCACCAGGGTCTTCGCGGCGGTCTCGTCCAGCTCGTTCTGGGTGGCGCAGGGGATGGCGACGTCGCACGGCACGTCCCAGATCGAACCACCCGGGAAGTACTGCGCGTCGGGACGCTCGTCGAGGTACTCGGAGATGCGGCCGCGCCGGACCTCCTTGATCTCCTTGAGCAGCTCGAGGTCGATGCCGTTCTGGTCGACGATGTAGCCGGAGGAGTCGGAGCAGGCGATGGCGATGCCGCCGAGCTGGTGCACCTTCTCGATCGCGTAGATCGCCACGTTGCCCGAACCGGACACGACGACCTTGCGGCCCTCGAGGGAGGAGTTCACGGACTTGGCCATCTCCGCCACGAAGTAGGCGACGCCGTACCCGGTGGCCTCCCGGCGCACCTGCGAGCCGCCCCAGGTCAGGCCCTTGCCGGTGAGCACGCCGGACTCGTAGGAGTTGGTCAGGCGCTTGTACTGGCCGAACAGGTAGCCGATCTCGCGTCCGCCGACGCCGATGTCGCCGGCCGGGACGTCGGTGTACTCGCCGATATGGCGGTGCAGCTCGGTCATGAAGGACTGGCAGAAGCGCATGATCTCCTGCTCCGAGCGACCCTTGGGGTCGAAGTCCGAGCCGCCCTTGCCGCCGCCGATGGGCAGGCCGGTGAGGGCGTTCTTGAAGATCTGCTCGAAGCCGAGGAACTTCACGATGCCGAGGTTGACGCTCGGGTGGAAGCGCAGGCCGCCCTTGTACGGGCCGAGCACGCTGTTGTACTGGACCCGGAAGCCGCGGTTGACGTGCACGTTGCCCTGGTCGTCGATCCACGGCACCCGGAAGATGATCTGCCGCTCGGGCTCGGTCAGCCGTTCGATGAGGCCGGCTTCGAAGTAGCGGGGGTGACGCTCGAGGACGACATGCAGGGACTCGAACACCTCGGCGGCTGCCTGATGGAACTCGGGTTCACCGGCGTTGCGCGCCTGCACCTGTTCGTAGATCTCTGCAATGCGGTCCCGGGTCGACACGCTCACCACCTGACTGTGAGGAAACTGTTACATGGCGTTAACACGTTGAATCATAGGCGCAGGCACCGGGCATCCGATAAAAGGGGGCAGTATGCCCGGGCTGGGCGTCGAGGGGGGCGGCCGAACCGGGAGACGGCTACGCGGGGTCGGGAAGGGTGGCTTCCGGCCCCGGGCTGCCGCCGAGCGCGGCGACGAGGCGTTCGCGTGCGCGTCCGAGGTGCCGGGTGATCACCTCGACCGCCGCATCGCCGTCGCCGGCCAGGACGGCGTCGAGGATCTGCTGGTGTTCGGCGGCGATGCTCGTGGTGGTGAGCAGCTGCTTGCCCTGCACCTGCACCATGCACAGCCGCACCTCGGACACGAGCGAGCCGAACATGCGGCTGGTGCGCGGGCTGCCCAGCGCGTCCACCAGGGCGGTGTGGAAGCGCATGTCGGGTTCGACGACGGTGAGCGGGTCCGCCTCGGTCATGGCCGAGATCTCGGCGTTGGCGGTCGACGCCGCCGGAGGCACCGCCCGGGTCTCGGCGAGCGCGCGCAGCACCACGGATTCCAGGTGCGCGCGGGTGCGGTAGATGTCGCGCACGTCGTCGGGGCCCAGCTGGGGCACGCGGGCGGTCTTGTGGGCGCTGCGCTGCAGTAAGCCCTCGCCGACGAGCTTCTCGATGGCGGCCTTGGCGGTCGGCCTGGCGACTTCGTAGGCGCGGGACACCTCGGCCTCGGTGAGAGCGTCCTCGTGCGTCAGCTCCCCGGCGAACACGCGCCGGCGCAGTTCCAGGGCGAGGGCGTCGACGATCGACAGGGCCTCGACGCGTCCGACCAATGCCCCGCTCCTTCCCGGCTCCCCGCGCACCTGCACGGACCTGCGCGAACACCAGCATTCTTGCACGACGCCGCACATGCGTTCTTGACAGGGATGTGTACTTGTCTGACAATTTCGGGGATCGGTGACAGGCATCACAACGAGAGGCGCGCTATGTACCAACAGACACTCGACCCGATCGGCGGCTCACTTGCCTGGTCGGCCGTGGTCGCGGCGATCCCGCTGGCCGCGATGTTCGTCATGCTCGGCGTCTTCAGATGGAAGGCGCACCGCGCGGCCCTCGTCGGTCTGGCCCTCGCCGTGCTCGCGGCGGTCGTCGGGTGGGGCATGCCGCTCGGCCAGGCCGCCGCCGCGACCGCCGAGGGAGCCTTCTACGGCCTGTTCCCGATCTTGTGGATTCTCGTCAACGCCCTGTTCGTCTACAAGCTCACGGTCGTCACCGGCTGGTTCGAGGAGCTCGGCCGGGTCATCCGGTCCATCTCGGACGACCAGCGCATCCTGGCCATCCTCATCGCCTTCTGCTTCGGTGCGCTGCTCGAGTCGCTCGCCGGATTCGGCGCGCCCGTCGCGATCTCCGCGGCGATGCTCATGGCCGCGGGCATGGCACCGCTCAAAGCCGCGTGCACGTCCCTGCTGGCGAACACCGCGCCCGTGGCCTTCGGCGCGATGGGCGCCCCGATCCTCGCACTCGCCGGGGTCACCGGGCTGCCGCTGGACGACCTGTCCGCGATGGCCGGCCGGCAGACACCGTTCGTCGCGGCCGTCGTGCCGATGGTGATGGTGTTCCTCGTCGACGGCCGCCGCGGAGTTCGGCAGACCTGGCCCGTCGCGGTCGTCGCGGGCCTGACCTTCGGCCTCGCCCAGTTCGTCACCGCGAACTACCTCACCGTCGAGCTCACCGACGTCGTCGCCGCGATCGTCACGGTCGGCGCGGTGCTGGGCATGCTGAAGGTGTGGCAGCCGGGGGAGCGCCTGGTCGCCACGACCGACTCCGCCCTCACCGCACCGGTCGGCGCCGGCACCGCGGTCGGCATCGCCGCCCCGCCGTCGCGTTTCGACGGATACAGCCGGACGCGGCGCACGCTGCTGGCCCTCGCCCCGTACCTGACGATCATCGCGATCTTCACCGTGGCGCAGATCCCGTTCGTCAAGACGTGGCTCACCGAGATCGGCACCGTGTCGTTCCGCTGGCCCGGACTCGACATCGTCGACGTCGACGGCAAGCCGCTGAGCGCGCAGACGTTCAAGCTCGACCACCTCAAGGCCACCGGCACCCTGTTGCTGCTCGCCGGGGCCGTCACGGCCGGGATGTACGGGATCGGCGTACGCCGCGCCGTCCGCGCCTATGCCGACACCCTCGTGCAGCTGCGCTGGACCATCGTCACCGTCACCTCGGTGCTCGCGTTGGCCTTCGTGATGAACCTGTCCGGTCAGACCGCCGGCCTCGGCATGGCGCTCGCGTCCGCGGGCGGGGTGTTCGCCCTCGTCTCGCCGCTGATCGGCTGGATCGGCGTGGCCATCACCGGATCCGACACGTCGTCGAACTCGCTGTTCGGTGTCATGCAGATGACCGCCGCGCAGCAGGCCGGGCTCGACCCGGTGCTCATGGCGGCGGCCAATTCGTCCGCGGGTGTGCTCGGCAAGATGCTCTCGCCGCAGAACCTGTCGGTCGCGGTGGCCGCGGTCGGCCTGGCCGGGGCGGAGGGCGTCATCCTGCGCCGTCTGATCGGCTGGAGCCTCGGGTTGCTCGCGTTCCTCACCGTCGTCATCTACCTGCAGTCCACCCCCGTTCTCGATTGGATGGTTCCGTGAACACCAGCGTCGTGACTCCTGTCCCCGACACCGAGCCGGTCGTTGCCGCGCTCGTCGACGCCCTCGGCGACGCCGTCGTCACCGATCCGGACCGGATGCTCGCCTATCGGCGCGACCAGTCGCTGCTCACGCCGGCCGGGATGCCGCTCGCCCTGGTCCGGGCGCGGGACACCGACGACGTCGTCGCCACCCTGACGATCGCGCACCGGCACGGCATCCCCGTCGTCACCCGCGGCGCCGGCACCGGTCTCGCGGGTGCGGCCAACGCCCTCGACGGCGGCATCGTGCTCAGCGTCGAGAAGATGAACGCCATCGTCGAAATCGACACCGAATCACGCACCGCCACAGTGCAACCCGGGGTGATCAACGGCGATCTCGCCGCCGCGGCCGCCGAGCGGGGGCTGTGGTACGTGCCGGACCCCGGCAGCCGCGCGGTCTCCACCATCGGCGGCAACCTCGCCACCAACGCCGGCGGCACCTGCTGCGCGAAGTACGGGGTCACGGCCGACCATGTCGCCCGCATCAAGGCGGTGCTCGCCGACGGGCGGATCATCCACACCGGCGCCGTCACCCGGAAGAACGTGGCGGGACTGAACCTCACGCAACTGCTCGTCGGATCCGAGGGCACCCTCGCCGTCATCGTCGAGGCCACCGTGCGGCTGCGCGCCGCCGCCACCGCGGCGGCCACGGTGGTCGCGAGCTTCCCGGAAACCGCGCAGGCCGTCGCCGCGGTGCTGGCGATCCGCGAGCAGGCCGAGCCGTGCCTCGTCGAACTGATGGACCGCACCACCATCGCCGCCGTCAACGACATGACGCACATGGGACTCGACGACACGGCCGGTGCGCTGCTGCTCGTCCAGTGCGACGGGCGCGACGCCGCCGCCGAAGCGCAGGTGTGTGCGCGGGCCTGTACCGCGGCGGGCGCCACCGAGGTGTACGCCACCGCCGACCCGGTGGAGGGGGAGGAGTTCATGGCCGCGCGGCGGGTCGCGCTCACCGCGCTCGAGCGGTGTGGCAGCACCCTGCTCGACGACCTGGCCGTTCCCGTGCCGCGGCTGCCCGAGATGCTCGCGGCGATCGAGGCGATCGCCGCGCGGCACGAGCTGCTCATCGGCACGTTCGGGCACGCGGCGGACGGAAACCTGCATCCCACCATCGTGTTCGACGCCGCCGACGAGGTCGTCGCGGGGCACGCCCGCCAGGCGTTCGACGAGATGATCGCCGAATGCCTGGCGCTCGGCGGTTCGATCAGCGGAGAGCACGGCATCGGGGTGCTCAAACAGCCGTACCTCGAAACGCAGGTCGGCACGGTCGAGCGTGCGCTCATGCAGCGCATCAAGGCGGCATTCGACCCGAGCGGGATTCTCAACCCGGGGCGCGGGATCTGACCGGACGGAGACCCCCGGGGACGGACCCGTCGACGGACCTCCGTCCCTACCCGGCCGACGGCTGGTGGTGGCACGGTGGGAGGTGACATCGGCACCGGTGCGGAACGGAGGAGTGCGGCAGTGGCGACACAACCGGAATCCACGCGGTGGGAGCGGCTGCGCCGCGCCTTCGAACCCGCGCTGCTCGCCGTCACCCTCACCGCCCTGACGGCCGGGGGCATCGCCTGGCTTCTCGGCGCCCACGCCGTCGCCGACGCCTGCTGGATCGCCGGCACCGTCGTCGCGATCGTGCCCGCGACCTGGTGGGTGATCGACGCGCTGCGCCGCGGCCGCGTCGGGGTGGATCTGATCGCGGTGCTCTCCCTGGTCGGCACCCTGCTGGTCGGCGAGTACGTCGCCGGGGCGCTCATCGGCGTGATGCTCGCCTCCGGGCAGGCCCTCGACGCCGCCGCGGAACGCCGCGCCACCAAGGACCTGCGGGCCCTGCTCGAGCACGCCCCGCACACCGCGCGCCGCCGCGTCGGCGACGAGGTGCAGGTGGTGCCGCTCGGCGACGTCGTACCCGGGGACACCCTGGTCGTCGGGCCGGGCGAGGTGGTGCCGGTCGACGGCTGGATCACCTCCGAACTCGCGGTGCTCGACGAGTCCGTCCTCACCGGCGAGCCGATGCACGTGCAGCGCCGCACCGGGGAGGCGGTGCGCAGCGGCGTCGTCGCCGCCGGCGGCGCCTTCGAGATCCACGCCCGCGCCACCGCCGAGGACAGCACCTACGCCGGCATCGTGCGCCTGGCCCGCGAGGCCGCCGCCGAGAGCGCCCCGGTGGTGCGGATCGCGGACCGGGTGGCCGGGTGGTTCCTGCCGCTGTCGCTGACGGTGGCGGGGCTCGCGTGGCTGCTCAGCGGGTCGGCGACCCGTGCCGTCGCCGTGCTGGTGGTGGCCACCCCGTGCCCCCTGCTGCTCGCCGCGCCCGTCGCGATCGTCTCCGGTCTCTCCCGCGCTTCGCGCCTGGGGGTGGTGATCCGCAGCGGCGGCGCACTCGAGAACCTCGGTCACGCGACGACGCTGGTGATGGACAAGACGGGCACGCTCACCAGCGGCCGGCCCGCCGGCGCCGACATCGTCACCGCACCCGGGGGCGACGGCGCCGAGCTGCTGCGCCTGGCGGCCTCCGCCGACCAGCTCTCCCCGCACGTGCTCGCCGAGGCCATCGTGCAGGAGGCGAAGATGCGCGGGCTGACCCTGTCGCTGCCCACCGACGTCGCCGAGCAGGCCGGCACCGGCGTGGCCGCGACCGTCGACGGCCGGCGCGTCACCGTCGGCAGCCTGCCGCTGCCCGCCGACGCGCCCGGCTGGGCCCGGGCGGTGCTCAGCCGTGCCGCACTCGACGGCGCCGTCGTCGCCTGGGTCACCGTCGACGGCGACCTGGCCGGCGCCCTGCTGCTCGTGGACCCGCTGCGCCGCGACGCCGCCCGCACCCTGCGGCGGCTGCGCTCGGCCGGGCTGGACAGGCTGGTCATGCTCACCGGCGACCGGCGCGAACCGGCCGAGGAGATCGGCTCCGTCCTCGGCCTCGACGGGGTCTATGCCGAGCAGACCCCGGCGGACAAGGTGAACGGTGTGCGTGCCGAGCGGGAGTCGGCGGTGACGGTGATGGTCGGCGACGGCGTCAACGACGCCCCCGCCCTCGCCGCCGCGACCGTCGGCGTCGCGATGGGCGCCCGCGGATCCACGGCGAGTTCGGAGGCGGCGGACATCGTGCTCACCACCGACCGCCTCGACCGGCTCGCCGATGCCATGGAGATCGCGCGCCGCTCCCGGCGCATCGCCGTGCAGAGCGCCACCGTCGGCATGGGCCTGTCGCTGGTCGCCATGGGCTTCGCCGCGTTCGGATACCTGCCTCCCGCGGTGGGTGCGCTGCTGCAGGAGGGCATCGACGTCGCGGTGATCCTCAACGCCCTGCGCGCCCTGCGCGGCGACCGGGACCAGGAGCTGGTCCTGCCCGACCACACCGAGGCGATGCTGCACCGGTTCTCGGCCGAACACGACGTCCTGCGTGACGAGCTGTCGATCCTGCGCGACACCGCCCAGCTGCTCGCGTCCGGCGATCTGCCCACCGCCCACGCGGCGCTGCGCCGCGTCGACGCGTTCCTGTTCGACACGCTGCTGCCGCACGAGCAGGCCGAGGACAGCGAGCTGTACCCGGCGCTCGCGGTGCCGCTCGGCAGCGGGGAGGCGACCGCGACGATGAGTCGGATGCATGCCGAGATCGACCGGCTCAGCCGCCGCCTGCGCACGCACCTGGCGCAGGCCGACGCCGCCGGCGGCCTGCGACCGGACCAGTGCGACGACCTGCTCGCCTGCCTGTACGGGCTGTACGCGCTGCTGCGGCTGCACTTCGTGCAGGAGGAGGAGAACTACTTCACCCTCGCGCCCGAGGCCGAACGGGCGGACGGCTCGGCATGACCGGTCCGGGCGGACGGCTGCGGCTGTACGTATCCGGTTCTGCCGGTGCGACGTTCGCGGTGGGACCGCCGGTCAGCGCCGGGCTTCGGCCGCGATCATCGACAGAGTCGGCCGTGCCATGGCCCGCACGAACGGCCCGACCGCCGTCCAGTAGCGGCGGAAGAGTCTGCGGGCCTTCTCGTCGGTGCCGTGCACCCGGATCTCGGTGAGCAGGACGCAGGTCTGCGCGTCGTACGGCAGGACGGTGAAACTCCATGTGCCGACCCCGCATTCGGGAACCGCGATGCTCGACAGGGGCGCGCCGGGATCCCAGTCGACGCGGCCGTAACCCGGCTCCCACCACCGGCCGACGAAGCCGAGCACGAGTTCCCGCCCCGGTTCCTCGGCGACCACCTCGAAGCCGCCCTGCGGACCGATCAGGTCCCCGAGGCGGACCGAGCGGTGCGCCCGCACCTCCCGATGCCGCGGCGCGCGCACGGCGTCGAAGGCCATCCGGGCCAGATTGGGGGCGGCGATCACCGGGGACCGCATGAAGTCGATGCGGTGGATCGCGGCGAACGTGTCCCCGGCCGGGGCGTCGACCACCCGCGCGCGTACGACCCGCTGCTCGAAGACCGGCAGCTGCCGTTCGGTCGCGGTGGAGTCACCCTCCGGCATTGTTGCTCCTCGGGAGCCGCGCGGTTCGAGTCGCCGACAGTTGCCGGACCATCACCCAGCGCGCGACGAGGTAGCCGAGGACACCGCCGTAGACGGCCTTCAGTACCAGGAACCATCCCGTCGACAGTCCGGACACACCGAGGAGGTGCAGCACCCAGATCGCGAGCACGGAGACGGCCGCGGCCGCCACCCCGAGCGACAGACCCAGAGACCAGGTGCCGGACGGCAATCGCGACAGCCACCGACCGGCCTGCGGGGCGTCGGCGGTGGTCGCGTCGAGCCCTGCGCGCAACGCGCGTCGCATCCCGGCGGCGGAGAACCAGGAGACGAGCACGGAGAGGATGATCGCGGTCAGCGCGATGTCGACGACGATCCCGTCGGCCGACCACAGCGGCACGAACGACGTGCCGCGCTTGCCCGCCCACGCCAGCAGCGGATTCACGACGACGTTCACCAGGCCGGTGACGACGGCCTGCTTCCGGACGTACGAGGCAGCAGAATCCACGGCCCGTCCTCCTGACCACGGCCCGCGGAAGCGGGCCCCTTCTCATCGTGAACCGCGGAACCGTGCTCGTTCCAGGGCCGTAGGTCCCCAACGACTCCACGGGCGATGCCGGCGAGGCGAAGGCTCGACGCCCTGCCCTCGGTCGCGGGTTCGTCGTCGTCGCACTAGCTCAGGCGAACCGTGCCTCCCGGGTGCAATTGGGCGACCCGGCCGCGGCATTCGATCTCGATCGGCGCCTGCATCCCGGGACCTGCGCTCACCTGCACCTCTGTGCCGCTGATGCGCAGGCGAAGGCGATGCCCCCGGTAGAAGATGGGGAATTCGAGGGCGCCGAGTGGTTCGGGCCACTGCGGGGCGAACACGAGCCGGTCACCCCGGGTCTCGAGTCCGGGGACGCACCGCTGCAACAGATCGACGCTGCCGGCCATGGCCGCCAGGTGGATGCCCTCCATCGTGGTGCCGCCCTGGATATCGGCGATGTCGGCTCTCAGCGCCTGGTAGAAGAAGTCCACGGCCTCGTCCCGGTGGGCTCGTGCCAGCACCCAGGAATGGACGACCCCGCTCAGGGTGGAGCCGTGCGAGGTTCGCGCCATGTAGTAGTCGATGGTCCGCGGGATGTCCTCGTTCGGGAACCGGTAGCCGAGCCGTTCGAGCAGTTCCCGCAGTTCGTCGGAGGACAGTAGATAGAACAGCATCAGCACGTCGGCCTGCTTCGACGCCTGGTAGCGGTTGACGTCGTCGCCCTCGGCCTCGAGGATCCGGTCGAGGCGCTGGATGTCGCCGTAGCGCCGCCGGTAGCCCTCCCAGTCCAGTTCGGCGAGGCGCTCGTACCCCTCGAACTGGCTGAGGACACGATCGTGGAACGGGACGAACATTCTGCGGGTGACGTCCTCCCAGCGCGCCGTCTCCTGCGCGTGCAGCCCCAGGGCCTGGGTCAGGTACGAGCGGATCTGCAGCGGGATCAGCTCGAGCGCCTCGAGGGCCCGCAGGATCACCCAGACCGACATGACGTTGGTGTACGCGTTGTTGTCGATTCCGTCGTACGGTGCGTCGGGATAGCCGGAATGGAACTCGTCGGGGCCGATGACGCCGCGGATGCTGTACCGTCCGCGCGCCTCGTCGTAGGACGCGAGATCGGCGTAGAAGCGGGCGATCTCCACGAGCATCTCGGCGCCGTACTCGATCAGGAACTCCAGATCGCCGGTCACCTGGTAGTACTGCCACACGTTGTGGGCGATCGCGATGCCGGTGTGGTGCTGGCGCCGGCTGGGGTCCGGGTTCCAGCGGCCGGATCTGGGATTGAGGTGCAGTTGCGGGCTCTCCTCGCGGCCGTCGCTGCCCGACTGCCACGGGAACATCGCACCCCGGTGACCGGCTTCGCGCGCCATCCGGCGGGCCTCCCGCAGGCGACGGTAGCGGTAGCGCAGCAACGACCGGGTCAGCGAGGGCAGCCGCAGGTTCAGCACCGGGAACACGAACAGCTCGTCCCAGAAGACGTGGCCGCGGTACGCCTCTCCGTGCAACCCCCGTGCCGGCACGCCCACGTCGAGGTCGGCGGTGTTCGCGGAGACCGTCTGCAGCAGGTGCAGAAGATGGAACCGGAGGACGCGCAGGGCGTGGCCGTGACCCGGACCCTCGTACTCGATGCCCAGGTGGTCCCACAGATATCCCCAGGCGAGCACATGGCCGTCGAGCAGCTCGTCGAACCGGCCGAGCCGGGGAAGCCAGCGGGCTGCTTCGTCGGCCGGCTCGGACACCGCCTGATCGCGCCCGGTGAACACCGCCACCATCTTCTCCAGCGTCACGGGCCGGTCCGCCTCGACGTCGACGGTGATGTCGTGTCCGATCCGGTCGTCGCCGTCGACCAGCCGGTACTCGCCGGCAACGGGCTCCTCGTCGCACCACACGGTGTTCCGGGCCGCCATCGCCACCGGTATCCGCGATTGGTTGGTCTGCACCGCCAGCAGCACCGAGTCGGCGGACAGCGCGGTGGCCTGCAGCGGCTCGAGGTGCTGGTCGGCGAGGTCGCGATAGCGCTCGACGAGGGAGTTCCGGACCGCGCCGTCCAGCAGCGAGCGGATCTCGAGCCGGCCCGACCAGTCTTCGGCCACGATCGTCGTCTCGAGGGCGCAGGCGTGCGGCAGATGCATGGCAACCAGGCGCCGCTGCCGCACCGACGTGGTGCGCCCCGCAGCGTCGCGGAATCGGAACCGCCGGATGAGGACGGCGCGGCGGAGGTCGAGGTATTGGCGGTAGTCGAGCAGCTCGGCGGTGTCGAGGTCGAACCACTGCCCGCCGTCGACCCGGAAGGTCACCGGCAACCAGTTCGGCAGGTTCACCAGACTCTCGTGGTCGATGGCACTCCCCGCCACCTCGTCCTGGAGACGGTTGAAGATGCCGGCCACATAGGTGCCGGGGTAGTGCACGCCGTCCGCGCGGGATTCGGGCGCGCAGCCTCGGGTGGCGAAGAAACCGTTCCCGACGGTGCAGAGGGCCTCGCGCAGCTTCTCGGTGAGCGGGTCGTAGCCGTCGAAGAACATTGTCCAGGCGTCGTCCGGGGGCGGCGCGATCCCGGGGTCGCTGCCGAGCAGATCCGCCAGCCGCTCCAGTAGCTCACGAACCCGGTCCGGACCGTCGACCGCGAATTGTGCCGTCGACCGCCGATCGCCTTCCTCGCTGTAGCGCACGACGATGCCGATCCCGGTCGATGTCAGGGTGCCGAACGCGTCGTCGTCGGTGAGGTCGTCGCCGATGTAGACCGGCATCGGGTCCTCTGCGCCGCGGAGGTGCTCGAGCACCCAGGCCACCGCCCGCCCCTTGTCCCAGTCCACATCGGGGCGGAGCTCGGTGACCTTGCGTCCGCTCGTGACGCGGAGCCGGCCGTCCCGGTCGGCCGCATCGTGCACCGCTGCGACGACCTCCTCGATCCGGTCCTCGGCGACGTTGCGGTGATGAACCGCCACGGCGAAACGCTTGTGCTCCACCAGAACGCCGGGCACGCCGGCCAGGCGGTCCCGCAGGGCGCCGGCGATTCGCTCGAGGTCGGGCACCGCGGGGACGGCGGCATCGTTCCGGTGGTACTCGCCGTCCGGCCCGACGAGTTCGAAACCGTGGTTACCCGCATACCAGAGCCCGGGCACGCCGACCCGTGCCTGCACGTCGGCCACGTCGCGGCCGCTGATCACGCCGACGGGGCAATAGCGGGCCAGCCGGGCAAGCTCTTTCGCCGCGCCCTCGACCAGGGTGGCAGCGGTGGGATCGTTCACGAGGTGGGCGAGGGTGCCGTCGAAGTCCAGGAACACGGCGTAGCGCCGGGTGCGCAGGATGGCGGTCGCCTGGTGACGGGATGCCAAGGCGTCCGGGATTTCCGACAGCCGGCGGTCACGGGGGCGCGGTTCGACCGTGGGGGTGGTCATCGGCTCGGCTCGGATGATGAGTGCATGGCAGTCTGTCCCTCCGCACCGTTGCAGGACAGGCCCACAAGGGGTTCCCCATTCTATGACGGGACCGGCGGCGTGCAGTCCGATTCGGTGTTCGAATACCGGCAGCTGCCGGTCGATCGAAGACAGTTCGTGGAATGCGCAGGTGCATAGGTTCCAGGGCCGGAGGTTCCTTCACTGCGGCACACGACGCGTCGGGCGCTCCGCCTTCGAGCGAGGAGGGTCCGTCGGCGGCGAGGACGGTCCGTCGGTGCGAGGAGGGCGATGAGTGTGCTCGCAGGCGGTGCCGTGTCGATCGCGGACGGCCGGAACCGCGGCGTCGGACAGCTCGAGCGGCGGTACGACATTCGCCGGACTGCGTACCGCGGGTGGCCCTCAGGATCCGGTCGCCGGATCGAAGGCGATGAAGTACCAGACGTCGGCCGCCGAATCGTACGT
Organism: Rhodococcus sp. 2H158; assembly: GCF_053764755.1. Taxonomy (NCBI): domain Bacteria; kingdom Bacillati; phylum Actinomycetota; class Actinomycetes; order Mycobacteriales; family Nocardiaceae; genus Rhodococcus; species Rhodococcus sp. 2H158. Next base: position 49,550 of record NZ_JBSNCE010000018.1, on the reverse strand, counting down.
GCAGCGGACGAGAATGATCTGCCGAGAGGTTTCGGCGTACAACTGGGCCTTTCCGCAAAATCCCTCGTCGTTCCATTCGGACCGGTAGATCGGTCCGAATTGCCACGGGGCGGCGGAGGCGCTTGCCGTCCCGACGGTGGCTCCCAGGGCCAGCGGAGCGGCGACGAGGCCGGCAAGCGCGGCGGCGCGGCGGGCGCGATTCTTCGGCATGAGGACTCCTTGCGGTCTCCGGACAGGGTCCGGGGCGTCGATGCCTCGATCCCTGCGCGGGCTCTGCCCCCGCCGACGCTCCGCTTCGATGATCACCTCGGGCGGGTGCCGGCCGCAGCCGTTTGCACGAACCGGTACGTAGGGTTCGGGTGTCAGTCCTCGAGCTGCTCGGCCTTCTCGATCGCCTCCCGGAGCTGCTCGTGCAATGCCCGAGCCTGCGCGACGTCGAGCGCAACGCCGATTCCCTCCGGGAGGTCGAGCACGACGGTGGGTCCGTTCGCGCGCGCGGTGACGGCGCGGTCGCCGGTCGTATCGGTCACGGGCGGATCCTTCCGGTCGGACGGGTGGCGCGGATACCGGTACCAGTGTGCCCGGAAGAACTACCGTGTGGGGCGGGAGCGCACGGCGACGGGAAGGGGGAGCGATGGCAGTCACCAGCGCCGGCCTTCTGCTGTACCGGATCGACGCCGACGGCGTGCTCGAGGTGTGGATCGTGCACCCGGGCGGGCCGTACTGGGTCGGCAAGGACGAGGCGGCCTGGTCGATCCCCAAGGGGGTCTACGGCGACGACGAAGACCCGTTCGCCGTGGCCTTGCGAGAGTTCGAGGAAGAATGCGGGATGCCCGCGCCCCAGGTGAACTACGAGATGCTCGGGCGGTTCAAGCAGCCCTCCGGCAAGATCGTCACCGTCTACGCCGGTGAGACCGCCGACGATCTAGCCTTCGTCGGCAGCAACACTTTCGACCTGGAGTGGCCGCCGCGGTCCGGAAAGGTGCAGAGCTTTCCCGAGGTGGACGACGCTCGCTGGTTTCCGCCCGCCGTCGCGGACATCAAGCTCGTAAAGGGGCAACGCCCGATCCTCGCCCGGCTCGGCGAGCGCGTGCACGCTGCCGGCCGGTCGTTCGCGTCCGGTCCGTCGCTGCCCGGTGCTGGAACGGAGGAACCGGGCACATGAGCAAGACCGTGCTCGTCACCGGAGGAGGGCGGGGGCTCGGCCGGGCCACGGCCGAGAAGCTCGCCGCCCGGGGGCATCGCGTCCTGCTCGCCGCGCGTACCCGCGCTGCCGCGGAGGACGCAACCGAAGCGATACAGCGGACGGATCCCGACGCTCGGCTCGAGCCGCGCTGGCTCGATCTGTCTTCTCTGGAGCAGGTCCGGTCCTTCGGCGTCGCGGAAGCCGAGCGCGGCGAACCGATCGACGTGCTGCTGCATGTCGCCGGCATCCTGCAGACGAGCAAGGAACGCCGGCTCACCGTCGACGGGTACGAGGAGACCCTCGCCGTCAACGTCCTGGCCCCGTTCCTGCTCACTGCCCTGCTCCTGCCCGCACTCGAGCGCAGCCCGTCGGCGCGTGTCGTCACCGTCGGCTCGCGGCTGCACCTGCCCGGATCCCGCGGAGCGCCGGTGGACTTCGACTTCGCCGACGTCCAGCTCGAGCACGGCTACAACCCCGATCGGGCATACAAGAATTCCAAGCTGGCGGTGATGTGGTTCACCTACGAGCTCCAGCGCCGCCTCGCCGGGCGGCCGATCACCGCGAACGCCGTGTGTCCCGGTTTCGTGCCCACCACTGCGGCTGCAAGCACTCGCGGTCTGATGCGGCTGTTCATGGCGCACGTGTTGCCGCACATGCCCTTCGCCACGTCCGTCGATGCAGCCACCGATTCGCTGGTGTTCACGGCGGTCGACCCGTCGCTCGACGGGGTGGGCGGAAAGTTCTTCGGCGAGTGTCACGAAATCGACTCCAGCGCGCAGTCCCACGACGTTGCCCAGGCCCGACGGTTCTGGACGATCGCCGAACACCTCACCGGTCTCGCCTGACCTGTCCGCCGAAGGTGGGACGCGGCCGGCCCCGCAAGGACGCGAGATCTCCGTGCAGTGCTTTCGGGCGCTGAGTGGAGTGTGGTGCGCCTTCGTGGATCTTGTTCGCACCCTGCAGGCGCACCCCGGCCGGAGGCCGGCAGTGTCACAGTGCCCCCGGCAGGACTCGAACCTGCGACCTAGAGATTAGAAGGCTCTTGCTCTATCCAGCTGAGCTACGGAGGCGCGGCCAAAATCTTAACCGCTCGCCGGATCGGGCCCGACCGAGGCCCTCGCCGCCGTTCGGCCGGGTGCGCTCGTTCGGGCCGGTCGCCCCGATCGGGCGACGAATCCGCCCGTCGCGCCGCAAGCGCGGGCATACACTCCGTAGGTAGCTGAAATGTGAGGTATGCCACATGCAAGTACCTTCGGCTTTCGAATACGAGCGCGCCACCGGCATCGATCACGCCATCGCACTCCTGGACGAACGCGGCGAGGAAGCCCGGGTCGTCGCGGGCGGGCACAGTCTCCTGCCGATGATGAAACTCAGGCTCGCCGCCCCCGAATGCCTGATCGACATCAACGACCTGGCCGGCGAGCTCGGCTACATCGCCGTCGAGCCCGACGTCGTGCGGATCGGCGCGCTGGCGCGGCACCGCGAACTCCTCGAAAGCGAGGCGCTCGCCGAGATCTTCCCGATCTTCCGCGACGCCGAACGGGTCATCGCCGATCCCGTCGTGCGCAACCGCGGCACGATCGGCGGGTCGCTGTGCCAGGCCGACCCTGCCGAGGACCTGTCCACCGTGTGCGAGGTCCTCGACGCCTCGGTCGTGCTGCGCGGTCCGCACGGCAGCCGGACGCTGACGATGGACGAGTTCCATCTCGGACCCTACGAGACGACCGCCGCCCGCAACGAACTGCTCGTCGAGGTCCGGCTGCCGCGACGGGGCCGCGGGTCGAGCGCCTACGCCAAGGTCGAGCGGCGAACGGGGGACTGGGCGATCGCCGCGGCCGGCGCCGCCGTGTGGATGAGCGACGGTGCCATCGACGACGCCCGCGTCGGTCTCACCGCTCTACGGGCGGATCCGCAGGCCCTGGCCGGCATCTCCGATCGGCTGCGCGGCGCGACGCCGTCCGAGGACCTCTACCGCGAGGCCGGCGAACTCGCCGCCGCCGCCAGCGACCCGGTCGCGGACCAGCGCGGCACCGTCGACTACAAACGCCACCTCGCCGCGGAGCTCACGGTGCGCACCCTGCGGCGCGCCGTCGAGCGGCTCACCACCTCCGAAAGGGGTTGACCCGATGCGTGTTTCGATGACCGTCAACGGTGACGAGGTCAGTGCCGAGGTGGAACCGCGGCTGCTGCTCGTCCACTTCCTGCGCGATCACCTCGGCCTGACCGGCACGCACTGGGGCTGCGACACCAGCAACTGCGGCACCTGCGTCGTCGCGGTCGACGGCGAGCCCGTCAAGTCGTGCACCATGCTCGCCGTCATGGCGAGCGGCCACGACGTGCGCACGGTCGAGGGGCTCGAGCGCGACGACGTGCTCGACCCCGTGCAGGAGGGCTTCATGCGCTGCCACGGGCTGCAGTGCGGCTTCTGCACCCCCGGCATGATGATCACCGCCCGGGCCCTGCTCGACCGCAACCCGGACCCCGACGAGCAGACCATCCGCGAGGCGATCTCCGGGCAGATCTGCCGCTGCACCGGCTACACCACCATCGTGCGGTCCATCCGCTGGGCCGCCGAGCACCCCGTCACCGAGAAGGCGCCGTCATGACCGCCGTCGACCCGACCCCCGAGCTGCTCGACACCGTCGACAACGACAAGAAGCCGTGCGGTCACGGCCGCATGCTGCGCAAGGAGGACCCACGCTTCATCCGCGGCCACGGCCGCTTCGTCGACGACGTGCAACTGCCGGGCATGCTGCACCTGGCGATCCTGCGCTCACCCGTCGCCCACGCGAAGATCCTCGGCATCGACACCACCGCCGCGCAGGCCCACCCGAAGGTGAGGGCCGTCGTCACCGGCGCCGACCTCGCGGACAAGGGCCTGGCATGGATGCCGACACTGTCCAACGACGTCCAGGCGGTCCTCGCCACCGACAAGGTCCGCTTCCAGGGCCAGGAGGTCGCCTTCGTCGTCGCCGACGACCGCTACTCGGCGCGCGACGCCCTCGAGCTCATCGACGTCGAGTACGACATCCTCGACCCGGTCGTCGACGTCCGTCGTGCGCTCGCGCCCGAGGCGCCCGTGATCCGCACCGACCTCGAGGGCAAGACCGACAATCACTGCTTCGACTGGGAAACCGGGGACGCCGCCGCCACCGAGGCCGCGTTCGCGAAGGCCGACGTGATCGCCCGGCAGGAGATGGTCTATCCCCGCGTGCACCCGGCGCCCATGGAAACCTGTGGCGCCGTGGCCGATTACGACCGCATCAGCGGCAAGCTCACGCTCTGGTCGACCAGCCAGGCGCCGCACGCCCACCGCACCCTCTACGCCCTCGTCGCCGGCCTGCCCGAACACAAGATCCGGGTGATCGCCCCGGACATCGGCGGCGGGTTCGGCAACAAGGTGCCCATCTATCCCGGGTACGTCTGCGCGATCGTCGCCTCGCTCGTGACCGGCAAGCCGGTCAAGTGGATGGAGGACCGCAGCGAGAACCTGGTGAGCACCGGCTTCGCGCGCGACTACGTGATGGTCGGCGAGATCGCCGCGACCCGGGAGGGGAAGATCCTCGCGATCCGCACCCAGGTCCTCGCCGACCACGGCGCGTTCAACGGCACCGCCGCCCCGGTGAAGTACCCGGCCGGGTTTTTCGGGGTGTTCACCGGCAGCTACGACATCGAGGCCGCCTACTGCCACATGACCGCCGTCTACACCAACAAGGCGCCCGGCGGCGTGGCCTACGCGTGCTCGTTCCGCATCACCGAGGCCGTGTACCTCGTCGAGCGGCTCGTGGACTGCCTCGCCTACGACCTCGAGCTGGATCCGGTGCAGCTGCGGCTGCGGAATCTGCTTCGCCCCGAACAGTTCCCGTACACGAGCAAGACCGGATGGAAATACGACTCCGGCGACTACGAAACCACCCTGCGCAAGGCCGTGGAGATGGTCGGCTACGACGAACTGCGCCGCGAGCAGGCCGAACGCCGCGCGCGTGGCGAGCTGATGGGCATCGGCGTGGCGTTCTTCACCGAGGCCGTCGGCGCCGGCCCCCGCAAGGACATGGACATCCTCGGCCTCGGCATGGCCGACGGCTGCGAGCTGCGCGTGCACCCCACCGGCAAGGCGGTGGTGCGGCTGTCGGTACAGACCCAGGGGCAGGGCCACGAGACCACGTTCGCGCAGATCGTCGCCGAGGAACTGGGCATCCCACCCGAGGACATCGACGTCGTGCACGGTGACACCGACAACACCCCGTTCGGTCTCGGCACGTACGGCAGCCGCTCCACCCCGGTCTCCGGCGCGGCCGCCGCCCTCGTCGCCCGCAAGGTGCGCGACAAGGCCCGGATCATCGCCTCCGGCATGCTCGAGGTGTCCGTCGCCGACCTCGACTGGGTCAAGGGCGCCTTCCACGTCAAGGGCGATCCGACCGCGTCGGTGACCATTCAGGACATCGCGATGCGGGCGCACGGCGCCGGCGATCTGCCCGAGGGCGTCGAGGGCGGACTCGAGGCCCAGATCTGCTACAACCCCGAGAATCTCACCTACCCGTACGGGGCGTACTTCTGCGTCGTCGACATCGATCCCGGGACGGCGGAGGTGACGGTGCGCCGGTTCCTCGCCGTCGACGACTGCGGCACCCGCATCAACCCGATGATCATCGAGGGGCAGGTGCACGGCGGGATCGTCGACGGCATCGGCATGGCACTGATGGAGATGATCGAGTTCGACGAGGACGGCAACTGCCTCGGCGGCTCGCTCATGGACTACCTGATCCCCACGGCGATGGAGGTGCCCCACTTCGAAACCGGCTTCACCGTCACCCCGTCGCCGCACCACCCGATCGGCGCGAAGGGCATCGGCGAGTCCGCGACCGTCGGCTCGCCGCCCGCGGTGGTCAACGCCGTCGTCGACGCGCTGCGCCCCTTCGGGGTGCGGCACGCCGACATGCCGCTGACCCCGTCGCGGGTGTGGGAGGCGATGCAGGGCCGGCCCACCCCGCCGATCTGACCGACCGGCCCGAACCAGGGAGAGCCACATGGATCTGACGGTGCGCGCCGCGGAACTGACCCGCCGGCGACGGGCGTTCGTCCGCGCCACGGTGGTGCGCGCCCAGCGGCCGACGTCCGCCCGCGCCGGCGACTGCGCGCTGGTGCTCGACGACGGCACGATCGAGGGCTTCGTCGGCGGCCAGTGCACCGAGACCTCGGTGCGCGACGCCGCGCGGCAGGCCCTGAACACGGGGGAGAGCATCCTGCTGCGGGTCCTGCCCGGGGCGACGCAGACCTTCCCGGACACTCCGGGGGCGACCGTCGCGGTCAACCCGTGCCTGTCCGGCGGCGCGACGGAGATCTTCCTCGAGCCGCAACTGCCCACCCCGATCCTCGTCGTCTCCGGGTCGACGCCGGTGGCCGAGGCCGTCGCGGACATCGCCGCGCGGCTCGACTTCGCCGTCACCCGCCCCGGCCCGGGCGCCGCCCCCGACGCCGACGCCACCGCCGTCGTCGTCGCGAGCCTCGGCGGCGAGGAGGCCGGGATGATCCGGGCCGCCCTCGACGCCGGCATCGGCTACGTCGGCCTCGTCGCCAGCCGGCGGCGCGGCGCCGACGTGCTCGCGCAGGCCGAGGTGCGCCCCGACGAACGGGCCCGCGTGCACACCCCCGCGGGTCTCGACATCGGTGCGCGCACCGCCGCGGAGATCGGGCTGTCGATCGTCGCCGAACTGGTGCAGGCGATCCGCCGCGAGAGCCTCGGTGCGCCCGCCGCGCCGGCCGCGCCGCCGCACACCGCGGTGGACCCCGTGTGCGGGATGACGGTCACCGTCACCGCCGACACCCCGCACCTGACCGACGCCGGCACGGACGTGTGGTTCTGCTGCCCGGGCTGCCGCCGCACCTACCAGAAGGAACACGCCGCGTGTTCGTGACGGGACCGGCCCCGGGAGCCGGCCGATGAGCGTGTTCGGCGGCGTCGACGACGTCATCCGCCGGTTCGACGACCAGGACTACCTGCTCGACGAGGGCACCGCCACCGCCCTGTACCTCGCGGTGGAGCTCGGCCGGCCGCTGCTGCTCGAGGGCGAGCCCGGCGTCGGCAAGACCACCGCCGCCAAGGCCCTCGCCGCCGCCGTGGGCACCGAGCTGATCCGGCTGCAGTGCTACGAGGGCCTCGCCGCGAGCGAGGCCCTCTACGACTGGAACTACCAGCGGCAACTGCTCGCGATCCGGCTCGCCGAGACCCGGGGCGAGAGCCTGAGCGAGGCCGACCTCTACACCGAGGAGTTCCTGCTCGAGCGGCCGGTGCTGCGCTGCGTGCGGCACCGCGGGCCCACCGCGCCGGTACTGCTCATCGACGAGATCGACCGGGCCGACGACGAGTTCGAGGCGCTGCTGCTCGAGTTCCTCGGCGAGTTCTCCGTCACGATCCCCGAACTGGGCACCCTCACCGCCGCGCGGCCCCCGATCGTCGTGCTCACCTCCAACCGCAGCCGCGACCTGCACGACGCGCTGCGCCGGCGCTGCCTCTACCACTGGATCGACTACCCGGACCGGGACCGCGCCGTCGCGATCCTGCGCCGCACCGTCCCCGCCGCGAATCTCGCGCTCGTCGAATCGGCCGCCGACTTCGTCGCCTCCGTGCGCCGGCTGGACCTGGACAAGGCGCCGGGCATCGCCGAGACCATCGACTGGGTGTCCGCGCTCGTCGCGCTCGGGGTGGGGGATCTGGTCCACCCGGGCGCGGTGGCGACGCTGACCGCGCTCGCCAAGACCCCCGACGACCGGACCACGATCCGTGCCGAGTACGAGGAGTACCGGGCGTGAGCAACGCGCTGCTGCTGCGCGGCGTCGACCTCGCCGCGTTCACCGTGGCGCTCACCGACCGGTTGCGCCGCGCCGGCGTGCCCGTCGCCGCGACCGCCGCCGGGACCTTGGTGCGGGCGCTGCGGCTGCACCCGCCGCGCACCCGCAGCCGGCTGTACTGGACCGCGCGGGTGGCCCTCGTCGATCGGCAGGACGCGCTCGCGGCGTTCGACGCCGTGTTCGCCGAGGTCTTCGACCACCAGGTGCTCGCCGTCGACCCGCACGCCCGCCGCACCGGCCCCGACGGGGCGGTCGGCGCCGGCGACGCCGTCGTGCAGGGTGCGGCGCCGAGCCCGGCGCCGGCGGCGCCGCAGCCGGGCGTGCCGTGGCACACCCGCAGCCCGCGCCGGTCCGGCGAACCCCCCGAGACGGTCCGGCCCGGGCCGTGGGCCCCGAGCCCCGTCGAGATCCGCGCCGACCAGCCGTTCGCCGACCTGCGGCCCGACGACCTGCGCACCCTGGGGCAGTGGCTCGAGCAGGCCCGGGTGCGCTGGCCGCGGCGCCTCGGCCGCCGCCGCACGCCGCACCACCACGGCCGCCTCGACGTGCGCGCCACCCTCGACGCGTCCCGGCACACCGGGTTCGAACTGGTGCGCCTGCGCCGCGCCCGCCCGATCCGCCGTCCGCGCCGGATCGTGGTGCTGTGCGACGTGAGCCGCTCCATGCACGGCTACGCCGACATCTACCTGCACCTGATGCGGGCCGCGGTGCGCGCCGGCGACGCCGAGGTGTTCGCCTTCTCCACGAGCCTGACCCGGCTCACCGCGACTCTCGCGCACCGCTCCGCCGAGCACGCGGTCGCCCGCGCCAACGACACGGTCGTCGACCGCTACGGCGGCACCCACATCGCCGGCAGCCTCGAGGCGTTGCTCGCCTCCCACCACGGCAACCTGCTGCGCGGCGCCGTCGTGTTCGTCGCCTCCGACGGGTGGGACAGTGACGATCCGCAGGCCCTCGGCCGGGCCGTCGCGCGGGTGCGCCGCCGCGCGCACCGGCTGATCTGGCTGAACCCGCGGGCCGGCCGGCCCGGCTACCGTCCCGAGACCGGACCCATGGCGGCGGCGCTGCCGCATTGCGACGCCCTGCTGGCGGCCGACACCCTCGACGCCCTGCGCGCGGTGTTCGATCTCGATCCGGCCGCCGGACGGGTGGCGCACGTCTCCGACGGCCCGTCGTAGCGGTGCTCGCCGAGGTCCTACCCTGTTAGGTATGGCATCACCCGAGCTCGCGTCGGCCGCGCCGACCTCCTCGCCGCCGGCCGGGCGGCGCAACACGTCGGCACTGTACGTCTTCCTCGGGCTCGTCGCCGCGGTCGTCGCGCCGATCGTGGTCGGCCTGTCCGCCGCGCAGGCGCTGGTCCTGCTGGGCATCCCCGACCCCGGTCCGCTCACCACCTACGGGCTGCCCGCGGTGCGGGCGATCGCGGAGGTCGCGGCCGTCGCCGCGGTCGGTTCGCTGTTCTTCGCCGCGTTCCTGGTGCCGCCGCAGCGCAGCGGGGTGCTCGACGTCGACGGCTACCGGGCCGTGCGCACCGCGGGCGCCGCCGCCCTGATCTGGGCGTTCTGCTCGGCGGTGCTGGTGCCGCTGACCCTGTCCGACACCTCGGGGCAGCCGCTGGCCGAGGCGCTGAAGCCGGAGAACCTGTGGGGCGCGATCGGGCAGATCGACACTGCGCTCGCGTGGGCGTGGACGGCGGCGCTCGCCCTGATCCTGGCGGTGCTGATCCGCGCCGCGGTGCGCTGGTCGTGGGTGCCGTACCTGCTCCTGCTGTCCCTGGTGACGCTGATGCCGCTGGCCCTGACCGGGCACTCGTCGTCGGGCGGATCGCACGACATGGCCACCAACAGCCTCGTGCTGCACCTGGTCGCGGCGGCGGTGTGGGCGGGTGGCCTGTTCGCCCTGCTCGCCCACGGGTGGCGCCGCGGCGCGCACACCGACCTCGCCGCCCGCCGGTTCTCGTTCGTCGCCGGGCTGGCCTTCGCGGTGATGGCCCTGAGCGGCATCGTCAACGCCGCGGTGCGGCTGCCCGCCGACGAGTTGCTCACCAGCACCTATGGCCGGCTCGTCCTGGTCAAGGCGCTGGCGCTGATCGTCCTGGGCGTCCTCGGGTGGATGCAGCGGCGCCGCGCGCTGCCCGCGCTCGAGGCGAACGCCGACGATCGGGGCGCGCTCGTCCGGTTCGCGGCCGTCGAGGCCGTCATCCTGGCCGCCACCGTCGGCCTGGCCGTGGGGCTGGGCCGTACCCCGCCGCCCCCGCCGGCGACGGTGCCGTCGCTGCTCGAGGTGGAGCTGGGCTACAACCTGGACGGCCCCCCGACGGTCGGCACCCTCTTCTTCGGCGCGTGGCGGTTCGACCTGATCTTCGGCACGATCGCCCTGGTTCTCGCGGTCGGCTACGCGATCGGACTGTGGACGCTGCGCCGGCGCGGCGACAGCTGGCCCGTCGGCCGGTCGATCGCCTGGTTCTCCGGCTGCTTCGTGCTGCTGGTCGCCACGTCGTCGGGCGTGGGCATGTACTCGCCGGCGATGTTCAGCGTGCACATGGGCGCCCACATGGCGATGTCGATGCTGGCGCCCGTGCTGCTCGCCCTCGGCGGGGCGATGACCCTGGCGCTGCGGGCCTTCAAACCGGCGGGCCGCGACGGCTACCCCGGCCCGCGTGAATGGCTCCTGGCGTTCCTGCACAGCCCGCCGTCGCGGTTCTTCACCCATCCGGTCGTCGCGTCGGTGATGTTCGTCGGCGGCTTCTACGCGCTGTACCTGGGCGGGATCTTCGAGGCCAACGCCGACAGTCACGCCGCGCACGTGCTGATGAACCTGCACTTCCTGATGAGCGGCTACCTGTTCTACTGGGTCGTGATCGGCGTGGACCCGTCGCCGCGCGACGTGACGCCGGTGACGAAGCTGGCGATGGTGTTCGGCTCGCTGCCGTTCCACGCGTTCTTCGGGGTGACCCTGATGAGCATGGGCTCGGTGATGGCCGAGTCCTACTACCGCGGTCTCGGCCTGGCCTGGAACAGCGACCTGTTCGCCGACCAGAAGGTGGGCGGCAGCATCGCCTGGTCGGCCGGGGAGATCCCGCTGGTGCTGGTGATGCTGGCGCTGCTGGTGCAGTGGTCGCGCAGCGACGAGCGCACCGCGCGACGGGTGGACCGCGCCGCCGAGCGGGACGACGACGCCGATCTCGCCGCCCACAACGCGATGTTCGCCGAGCTGGCGCGGCGGGACCGCGAGGGCCACTAGGGTCGCCGGCGCCGCGCGGTCTCGGTGCGCAGTCGCACGCCCACCGCGGAGAGCAGCGCGACGGCCGCCGCGCCGCCGGCCGCGACGGCGGCCGGGGTGGAGGTGAAGCCGGTGTCGCCGCTGCGGGCCACCGCGATCCACCCCAGCCCCCACGCCATGGCCGCGGCGACGGCGAGCCGCCCGTGCCCGGCGACGGCGAGGAGTACCGACACCGCGGCGACCACGACCAGGACGAGCACCGCCCAGGTGTCGGCGCCCAGCGCGAACGGGTCGACGTCCGCGGCGCGCAGAGCCGCCGCGGTGTTCGCGACCATGGCCACCGCCACCCAGCCCAGGTACACGAACATGGTGCCGTCCACGACGACGGCCTCGACGCGGGACGACGGCGCGGTGCGGGTCAGGCCGAGGAAGATCCGGACCAGCACGGCCAGCAGCGCGACGATGACCGCGACGCTGACCGCGAGCAGTTCGAGCTGCACGACGAGGATCCACGCGGCGTTGAGCAGCATCGACGCGGCGATCCACCGGCCGAGCGCCCGCTGGCGGGGGTCGGCGTGGTGCGCGGGCAGGGCCTGCCACACCGCGAGCGCCAGCAGGCCCAGGTAGATCACCGACCAGATCGAGAACGCCGGACCGCCCGGCGCCACCGCCGTCGCGTCGGCGGACAGCGCCCCACCGGCCACCTCGGAGATCGGTGTGCCCACCACGGCCCCGGATCCCAGGAAGGAGACGGCGACCGCGGTGATCGCCGACACGGCGACGCCCACGACGCGGAGCCGGTCGGCGGAGGTGGCCTGTGGGGCCGTCGAGCTCGCCGGGGAAGTGGTCATTCCCGGAAGATGCCCGGCGCCGCCGTGTCCGAAACGTCCCGTCCGCTCGGGGTCGGCTGTTAACTTGAGCGCCTGTCACCGACGACGGGAGGAACGCCGTGAGGGGTACGGGGTGGCGGCTGCGGGCGCTCGCGTGCATCGGAGCCGTGGCGGCCGGGCTGGTCGTGCCCGCGACGGCCGGCGCGCAACCCGGGCCCGGCACGGTGGTCGCGGTCGAGTCACTGCCCGGCGGGCTGTCGGTGTCGGGGGCGGCCACGGCCGAGCGACTGACCTTCCGCACCCAGTGGCGGTCGGGTGCCGCGACGACTGCCTCGGGTGTCCTGTACCTGCCCCCGGGGCAGGCGCCCGACGGTGGCTGGCCGGTCGTGTCGTGGGCCCACGGCACCGTGGGCGTCGGCGACGACTGCGCCCCCTCGCGTAACCCGCGCACCGACCGCGACCGGGCATACCTCGGACACTGGCTGTCCCGGGGCTACGCCGTGGTCGCCTCCGACTATCCCGGCCTGGGCAGCGACGGGCTCCACACCTACCTCGACGGGCCGAGTGCCGCGAACAGCGTCGTCGACGTCGTCCGGGCCGCCCGCGCCGTCGAGCCGTCGCTGTCGAACCGGTGGATCGTGATCGGCCAGTCGCAGGGCGGCCACGCGGCCCTGCACACCGCGCTCCTGGCGACGTCGCGGGCCCCCGAACTCGACTTCCGCGGCATGATCGCCACCGGCGCGCCGTCGAACCTCGAGACGCTGTTCCCGTTCGGCGGTCCCGGATTCCCGGATCTGGGCCTCGACGGCACCACCGTGTTCCTGTCCTACGTCCTGGCCGGTCTGCGAGTCACGCGGCCCGACGTGGACGTGAACAGCTACCTCACCCCGGTCGGGCGGGACGTCGTCGACGACGCGGAGCGGCTCTGCTACGCCGAACTCAGCGACCGCGTCGACGGCATCGGAGTGGGCGAGATCCTGGCCCGCCCGCTCGGCGACGACCGCATGCGCGCGGCCCTCGCCGACTACATGGGAGTCCCCACCCGTGGGTACGACCGACCGCTGTTCCTCGGCCAGGGCTTGCGCGATCAGGTCGTGCCGGCGCCGCTGTCGTTCAAGCTCGTCGCCGACCTGTGGTCCGGGGGCACGAACGTCGACTACCGCACCTACCCCGACGGGCATTCCGAGACCATGTTCGACGCACTGCCGGCCACCACGCCGTTCGCGGCGACCCTGTTCGGCGGGTAGAGCCGGCTGCTCGGTGCGAGGCCCGGTGATTGTCGAGGCTGGTGCGGGTCGAGGCGTCGGAACCCGCGGGCGCGGCGCCGCACGATGTTCGACCTGCACGAGGCCGGCGCGAAGACTGTGGTCGACGGCGGATCGGCCCAGTCAGCCGAGTCCGGCGACGATGGATGAGGGTGTCGCCTTCTCGGCAGGCGGCGAGGGCTTCGCACAGTCCGGGCCGATGGCGATCGTGTCCGGTGCAGCCCTTGTCGGTGTAGATCCGGTCGTCGGCGGCGCCGAGACGATCGAGGGCTGTGCGCTGCGCCCTGAGGTCCAGCGTCGGGCGTAGCCGATCAGGACTCAGTCCAGAAGGCGACGAAAGTGCTGTTCACGTCAGCTGTACGAGACTGACGTGCAGGACGGCCAACCAGGACGGTTCGCGACCGGACTGTCCAGGACGCGATCGGATGCTGAGTGGGGTGCCGGTGTGCTGTATGCGGATCGTCAAACAGGACTGCTCCAAGAGCTGATTGACTGGAATGCGTGACCGACAGCGAAGGAACGGCGTCAGCGATCCGAACGACTGTGATTCTCGGTGTGGTGGGCTTGGGGTGCGGGTTGGCCGCCGCCGGAATCCACCTGTGGTGGTGGTCCTCCCAACCCAAGATCGACATCGTCTACGACGGTGCGTACGAGCCTTTGCCGGATGTGCCGATGTCTTCGAGGTACACCTCGTGGCCTCTTGAGACACCTGAGGCCGGGCCGTGGCTGTATGTCGCCCTCGTCGTTGTTCCCGCGGTGCTTGGAGTGCTCGCCGGTCTTATCGCTGGGTGGTCCGGGTGGGGATTGGGCCGCCGCAAGCGTTGAAGCGCAAGGAAGATCGTTGAACCGTCGTCTTCAAGACACCTGGTTCCGACCTTGCAATCCTATACCGGAAAATCTATTTCTTGTGAAATTCAGAGATTGATACAGCGCCGGCGCCGCGCTCAGATTCCTAGTTCCAACTTTCCGCAACTCGTTTCCGAGAACCCGCAAGGAGCCGAGGTGTCAGGGACGGGATAAACTGACTTCGCCTTCTGGGTGATTATGGTGAAGTTTGAGTTACAGGATTGAGGAGGCCGCCGAAGAACCTGCTCCCGCAGGCGACAGCTATCGATCATTCTCAGGATGGGGAGCTGGAGGGAGGAAACGAGGGCGAATAGATTCAATTTTGTCCGGTTGATGGTTGCGTGGCCGATCTGATCGGTAGACGAAGGCCTTCTGAGGACGACTCACCCATTCACAAGCCCACACGTTTCCGATACGGTGAACTCCCAGTAATGTACCATCTTCGAGAGTTACTTCTACCGTCACCTCGGGGTCAGCGTTTCCATAGATCACCCACCACGATGGTCCTGGGACATCCCCTGGCGTGTGTTCTTCAATACCGGATGTCGTTTCAGGGGGTAGTGGAGGACGCCACATCGAGCCGACTTCGGCGGGACGTGACTCCAAACCGGGGAGATCTTCTGCTCTGGCAACGCAGGAAAGGCCATCCTCTCGAACCTGGATGATCACTCCCGATCTTTCCAAGACCAAGCGTTCAACGTTCATGTGCACATCCTGTCAAGACAGGGCTATGTCCGGGCCCCTTATGAGAAGGCACGGGACCCGGACGTAGCGAGACGGGCGCAGTTCACCAGTTCCAGCCTGCACCGACGGGGTTTCCAGGCAGCTGCTCGGCGCCTTGGAAACGATAGATGTCGTCCGGGTCGTCTTCGTCGTAGTGCGCGACCGGGCTCCGCACCCAGAAGTACCAGTACCCGGGCCACTCCGAGAACTCCGCGGAGATCTGGAACGCGTAGTTGTGGTCGTCCATTTTCCGGTCTTCCAAAGTGAACTGTGACAGATCGATGGGGTGTACCGTATTGCCGACTATGTGCGGACCGTTGACAAACTGCGGTTGCGTCTTGTGAATCAAGGATCCGCCATTTTCGACACCGACTGCACCATTTTGCAGCGCTCCGCTGAAGACCACGCGCGAAAGCACGGCGTCGTGAGACGTAAGATACGCGTTGCGGATACTCGTATACGGTCCGGCAAGTTGCCATTCGACATATCCGGTGCCCTGGCCGATAATCTGATCGTCGGCGCCGAATATTACATCGACTTCGTAGTCCGCTCTGAAATCGTCATATTGGCGCCAGCAGCCTCCGAAGCTCGGATCGCAGTACTCGGATACTGCTGTTGCACGGGCCTGAGGGTCGGGTGCGGCAGAGGGAACACGGGGCGACTGCTGGCAGGCTCATGCGTCAACTCTGGATGCGATCGGAAGACTGCATTGGCTCTGCCCTGCCCCGCGGCGGCCGGGGCGCAGCCGGCGCCGGTGGTGGCGGGCTGCCAGTCGTACTGGCCGTCGCCGTACCCGGTGGGCGACGACATCAACGACCTGTACACCTCACTGGGTGGGCCGGCCGGGCCGCTGGGGTTGCCGACGTCGGCGCAGCAGCCGTACGGGACCGACGGGCTGCGGCAGACCTTCACCGGCGGGGCGATCGTGTGGACCCCGGCCACCGGCGCCTACCTCGAATAACCCCCGGTCGAACAGCCCCTGCCCGCTGGCCGGCCGGCGGGCAGGGGTGACAGTTCGAACCGGGTGACGTCGTCGATACGAGCCAGGTGCGCCGGGTCAACGCTGGGGGCGCCGGCGGCCGGCAGCACCGCGGCGCGGGCGGTATCCGCGACCGGGCTCACCTCGCCGACGGTGTCGGTGGCGTGATCGCGCATCCGCCCGCAGCGGTCGACATCGACGCCCCCAGTGCCCGTTCGTGCCCGTCGACGACCAGTGCGGTCCGCACGAAGTCCGCAGCGCGTGACCGGCCCAACTGTGCCAGCCGCCAACCCAGCAGGCCCAGTTCGGCGAAGGGATAGTGGCCGAGGAACCGGTACCGACGCGAGTCCACGACCCCAGAGAATGCCCGACGGCACCGACACCCACCCATCCGTCCACGCGGAGGGGCGGACGGACCCGCCCGATTTAGGATCCCGGTGCCGGCTCTCGGGGCAGGAAAGGGGGCGCTGTCCCGGTGCCCGTAGGCTGTCCGGCGATCGAACCCGGGGGATATCGATGCCGGGGCCGGTAGGGAACGGCCCCGCGGGCGAGTACGGGCAAGGAGGGATGGGGTGGCCACACAGCGCCGAGGCCGGGTCACCCGGTTCCACTTCGTCACCGTCGCGGCCGAGTTGTTCGCCGCCGCCGGGTATCACGGGGTCAGCACAGGCGAGATCGTCGCCGCGGCCGGCTCGAACAAGGGCGCGCTGTACTACCACTTCCGCTCCAAGGACGACCTGGTCGCGGCGATCATCGACGAACAGCACCGCCGCTCGATCGTTCTCGTCCAGCGCGTCACCGCCACCGACACCCCGCCGCTCGAGCAGATCGTCATGCTCAGCCATGCCCTGGCCGACCTGCTACAGGAGAGCGCGCTCGTGCGGGCCGGGCTGCGCCTGTCCACCGAACTCGCCGATCGCACCCCCATCCACCCGTATCAGGACTGGATCACCGCCTGCCGGGTGCTGGTCGACCGCGCCGCCGACGACGGCGATCTGCGCCCGGGCCTGGATCTGGATGCGGTGGCCCGGTTCGTGATCGGGGCGTTCACCGGCATCCAACAGCTGTCCGGGCTGCTCACCGACCGCCCCGACCTGCCTCGGCGGATCGACGAGCTGTGGGGCTTGTTGGTGCCGACCCTCGTTGCCGACCCCGACCGGCGTGACGCGGTGCGCCGCGCTCGCTGGGCACCCCCGATCCCCGTCGCCTGAACCGGTCCATCGGCCGAAGTCCACGTCGACGATCGTCAACCAGCACAGCCGCGCCGTCGGCAGCCTGGGCCCGCGGAGCGGTGACCTCGAGAACCTTGACCGACCGATCCCACGTTCCGGGTGGCCGGCGGAGCGTAGCGTGCGAAACGTGTGATCCAGCGGCGGTAGATCGGCGAGAGTAGGACGGAAGGGATCGGACCGATGGCGAAGATGAGCCGCACCACCACGATCGAGGCGCCCGTGGCGGAGGTGTTCGAGTTCGCGAAGGACGTCGGGAAGTTGTGGGTCTGCTTTCCCGACTGCGCGGTGAGGGAGGTCGAACTCACCCCGGAGGGGGTCGGGACGAGTGCCGAGTGGTTCGAGAAGCTGCTGGGCCTGCACCTGAAAGGGCGCGTGGAGTACACCGAGGTCGTCCCCGGCGAGCGCATCGTGGCCCGATCCAGCATGGGCCCGGTCTGGACCTTCACGTTCGCGCCGCAGGACGGCGCGACGAGCCTGACCCTGACCTGTGAATGGACGCTCGACGTGCCGGTCGTCGGGGTGCCCGTCGAGGAGTTGATGTTCAAGCTGAGCGGGGGTGACATCGAGCGGATGCTCGCCACCGTGAAGGCACGGGTGGAAGATGCCCGGGCGCAGGCGGCGCCGCCGAGCTCGCATGCGGCGCAGAGCATCACGATCGATGCCCCCGTCGAGAAGGTGTTCGGGTTCGCGCGCGACATCGGGAAGCTGTGGTCCGCTCATCCGAACATGGCGGTCCGGGAGGTCCGGTCGACCCCGGACGGTGTCGGGTCGAGCGCCCAGTGGTTCGCAGGACTCCGGGGCCTGCATTTCGAGGGTCACGTCGAGTACGTCGAGGTCGTCCCCGACGAACGCATCGTCGTCCGGTCGACGCCCGGGGCGGGCATCGAGTTCCTGTGGACGTTCACGTTCGCGCCCGCGGACGGCGGCACCGAGGTGAAGCTGGTAGGGACCTCGCACGTCGCCGTCCTCGTCGCCGACGTCTCCCTCGGGGATCATCTCCCGAAATGGACCGAGAGCAGCATGCAGCAGATGCTGGCCCATCTGAAGACCCGGATCGAGCGTGCGGGCTGACCCGAGCCGGACGCGCCAGGTGCCGAATCGCACCGTCGCAGCGGCCGGCACGCCGTCCCCGACCGCGCGTCCTCGACGCGGAAAGACCCGAGGAGATCCGTGGACGAGGCGAGTCCGTCGTGGGACAGGGATGCGCCGGGCGCTGGGGGCGGCCTGCGCCTCGTTGACCGCGTTGTTCCCGGCCGGGCTGTGCCCGGCCGTCGCGGTCGCCGAACCCGCGCCCGGCGCGGTGATGTCGGTGGAACCGTTGCCGGCCGAGCTCTCCGTGCCCGGTGCCGCGGTCGCCGAGCGGCTCACCTACCGGACCCAGTGGCGGTCCGGCGCCACCGCCGTCGACACCGGGGTGCTGTTCCTGCCGCCGGGCGAAGCACCCGACGGCGGCTGGCCGGTCGTGTCGTGGGCGCACGGCACCGTCGGCATCGGCGACGACTGTGCGCCGTCGCGCAACCGGCGCATCGACCGGGAGCGGCGGTATCTCGCGCACTGGCTGTCGCAGGGCTACGCGGTGGTGGCCGCCGACTATCCCGGCCTCGGTACCGAGGGCCTGCACACGTATCTCGACGGACCCACCGCCGCGAACAGCATCGTCGACGTCGTCCGCGCCGCCCGGGCTGTCGAACCCTCGCTGTCGCAGCGGTGGGTGGTCGTCGGCCAGTCGCAGGGCGGGCACGCGGCGCTGCACGCCGCGCACCGGGCCACGGCGCGCGCGCCGGAGCTCGACTTCCGCGGCGCGGTCGCCACCGGTGCGCCGTCCAACCTCGAGCTGCTGTTCCCATTCGGGGTGCCCGGCTTCCCCGACCTCGACCTCGACGGGCTCGCCTCCTTCAGCGCCTACATCATGGCCGGGCTGCGGGCGGCACGCCCCGATCTCGACGTGAACAGCTACCTCACGCCCGTCGGACGCGATCTCGTCGACGCCGCCGAGCACCTCTGCTACGGGGATCTCGAGGACCGCGCCGCCGACGTGGATGTGGGGCAGTTGCTGTCACGGACGCTGGGTGACGACCGGATGCGGGCCGCGCTCGCCGACTACCTCGGTGTCCCGACCCGCGGTTACGACCGGCCGCTGTTCGTCGGCCAGGGATTGCGGGACCGGATGGTTCCCGCGCCGCTGTCGTTCAAGCTCGTCGCCGACCTGTGGGCCGGTGGCGCCGACGTCGACTACCGCACCTATCCGGACGACCACTTCGCCACCCTCTTCGACGCGCTCCCGGACACGACACCGTTCGTGGCCGCCCGATTCGTCCGGTAACGCGGGACGGCCGGCGACCGACGTGCGAGGTGGCGCATGCCGACGATCGGCACGCCCCTCGGACGAGCGGAGTACTTCATGGGCCGGAACAGACGGTGGCGGCGGGCGTTGGGTGCGGTCGGCGCGGTGCTGGCGGGCGTGCTCGCCCCGTCCGTCGCGGCCGCCGACCCCGCGCCGGGCGCGATCGTGTCGGTCGAGCCGCTGCCGGCCGAGCTGTCGGTGCCGGGTGCCGCGGTCGCCGAAAGGCTCACCTACCGCACCGAGTGGCGCTCCGGCGCGCCGACCGTGGGCACCGGGGTGCTGTTCCTGCCTCCGGGTCCGGCCCCGGAGGGCGGCCGGCCGGTGATCTCCTACGCCCACGGCACCGTGGGTATCGGCGACGACTGCGCGCCGTCGCGGAATCCGCGCGCCGACGTCGAGCGCCCGTACCTCGAACACTGGCTCGCCCAGGGCTACGCCGTCGTGGCGGCCGACTTCCCGGGCCTGGGCACCGACGGCGTCCACACCTACCTCGACGGCCAGAGCGCCGCCAACAGCGTCGTCGACATCGTGCGCGCGGGCCGTGCCGCCGAGCCGTCGCTGTCGCCGCGGTGGGTCGTCGTCGGTCAGTCCCAGGGCGGGCACGCGGCGCTGCACACCGCGCACCGGGCCTCGTCGCGGGCCCCGGAACTCGACTTCCGCGGCACGGTCACCACCGGGGCGCCGTCCAACCTCGAGCAACTGTTTCCCATGGGCGGACCCGGATTCCCGGATCCGGGCTTCGAAGGTCTGGTCGCCTTCAGCTCGTACATCTTCGCCGGACTCCGCGCCGCCCAGCCCGACCTGGACGTGAACAGCTACCTGACCCCGACCGGGCGGAAGTTCGTCGACGCGGCCGAGCAGCTCTGCTACAACGAGCTGAACGCGCTCGCCGACGGGGTCCGGGTGGGCGAGCTGGCGGCGCTGCCGCTGTCCGCGGGCCGGTTCCCCGCCGTGTTCGCCGACTACCTCGGCGTCCCGGCGAGCGGGTACGACCGGCCGATGTTCCTCGCCCAGGGCATCCACGACACGATGGTTCCGGCGCCGCTGTCGGCCAAGCTCGCAGCCGACCTGCGGGCGGGGGGCGCCGACGCCGACTACCGGGTGTACGTGGCCGGGCACAACACGACCATGACCCGGTCCCTGCCCGACACCACCCCATTTGTGGCGCGGCTGTTCGGGTCGTAGCCGGCCCGCTCCCGGGTCCCGCCGGGCGGGCCCGGTCGTCCGGGATGTGGGTTCTGCGGGTCCGCCCGATACGCTGGACCTATGGCGGAGTTCATTTACACGATGAAGAAGGTGCGCAAGGCGCACGGTGACAAGGTCATTCTCGACGACGTCACCATGAGCTTCTACCCGGGTGCCAAGATCGGTGTGGTCGGACCGAACGGCGCGGGCAAGTCGTCCATCCTCAAGATCATGGCCGGGTTGGACCAGCCCAGCAACGGCGAGGCCTTCCTCGACCCGGAAGCCTCCGTCGGCATCCTGCTGCAGGAACCGCCGCTCAACGAGGAGAAGACCGTCCGCGGCAACGTGGAGGAGGGTCTCGGCGAGATCAAGGTCAAGCTCGACCGGTTCAACGAGATCGCCGAGCTGATGGCGACCGACTACTCCGACGAGCTGATGGAGGAGATGGGCAAGCTCCAGGAGGATCTCGACCACGCCAACGCCTGGGACATCGACTCGCAGCTCGAGCAGGCCATGGATGCCCTGCGCTGCCCGCCGCCGGACGAGCCGGTCACCCACCTCTCCGGCGGTGAGCGCCGCCGCGTCGCCCTGTGCAAGCTGCTGCTGAGCAAGCCCGACCTGTTGCTGCTCGACGAGCCCACCAACCACCTCGACGCCGAGTCGGTGCTGTGGCTCGAGCAGTTCCTCGCGAGCTACCCGGGCGCCGTCCTCGCCGTCACCCACGACCGGTACTTCCTCGACCACGTCGCGCAGTGGATCTGCGAGGTCGACCGCGGCAAGTTGCACCCGTACGAGGGCAACTACTCCACCTACCTGGAGAAGAAGGCCGAGCGCCTCGAGGTGCAGGGCAAGAAGGACCAGAAGCTGCAGAAGCGCCTCCGGGAGGAGCTCGAGTGGGTCCGGTCCGGCGCCAAGGCGCGCCAGACCAAGAGCAAGGCCCGTCTGGCCCGCTACGAGGAGATGGCCGCCGAGGCCGAAAAGTTCCGCAAGCTGGACTTCGAGGAGATCCAGATCCCGACACCGCCGCGCCTGGGCGACGTCGTGGTCGAGGTCGACCACCTCGACAAGGGGTTCGAAGGCCGCGTGCTGATCAAGGACCTGTCGTTCACGCTGCCGCGCAACGGCATCGTCGGCGTGATCGGTCCCAACGGCGTCGGCAAGACCACCCTGTTCAAGACCATCGTCGGCCTCGAGAAGCCCGACTCGGGCACCGTGAAGGTCGGCGACACCGTCAAGCTGAGCTACGTCGACCAGTCCCGCGCGAACATCGACCCCAACAAGACGGTGTGGGAGGTGGTTTCGGACGGACTCGACTACATCGAGGTCGGCCAGAACGAGATGCCCTCGCGCGCGTATGTCAGCGCCTTCGGGTTCAAGGGACCGGACCAGCAGAAGAAGGCCGAGGTGCTCTCCGGTGGTGAGCGCAACCGCCTGAACCTGGCACTGACCCTCAAGGAGGGCGGCAACCTGATCCTGCTCGACGAGCCGACCAACGACCTCGACGTCGAAACCCTGAGCTCGCTCGAGAACGCGCTGCAGAACTTCCCCGGCTGTGCCGTCGTGATCTCCCACGACCGCTGGTTCCTCGACCGCACCTGCACCCACATCCTCGCGTGGGAAGGCAACGTCGAGGAGGGCAAGTGGTTCTGGTTCGAGGGCAACTTCGAGTCGTACGAGGCCAACAAGGTCGAGCGGCTCGGGGCGGAGGCGGCGCGTCCGCACCGCGTCACCCACCGGAAGCTCACCCGTGACTGAGCCGGGGCAGAAGACCTTCACCTGCACGCTGGAGGTCCGCTGGGCCGACTCCGACCGTCTCGGGCACGTCAACAACACGAAGTTCGTGGAGTACATGCAGGAAGCCCGGATCAAGTTCCTGCAGAGCGGCCCGTTCGCGCGCGGCGCCGTGGTGGTGCGGAAGATGGACGTGGAGTTCCTGCGCCCGCTCAAGGACGACTCCGGCCCGATCACCGTCGCCATCTCGGTCCTGCACGTGGGCAACAGCTCGTACACCCTGCGGCACGTGATCACGGACGTGCAGGGTAATGTGTGCGGTTCCGGGGACGCGGTCCTCGTCGGGTTCGACCCGCGCACGGAGTCCTCCCGGCCGCTGTCCGCCGAGGAGCGGGCGGTCCTCGAGGAATACGTCGCCGCCACAGTCGGCTGACCGCCCCGGCCCGGGATTCCCCCCTCACACCCAGCGCCGCGGATAGGCTCGAACCAGAGCCTGTCCGCGGCGCTGCCGGTTTCCGGCGGCGAATGAGGGAGTGAGCACCATGGCCGAGTCCGCCACACCCCAGGGGGTTTCGTCGAACCGGCGCGGTGAGCTTTCGGCGGCCGCGCTCGAGGACGTCTACCGCCGCTACGCGGACACCCTCGACGCCCCCGATCGGGCCCTGTCCGCCCACCTGGACCTCGGCCGCGAGCGGAGTACCGACGCCGTCCTGACCCGCGTCTACCGGCCCGGCGATCGGTGGGGCGTCGGCGCCGCCCTGCAGATCGTCACCGACGACATGCCGCTGCTCGTCGAATCCGTCATCGCGCTGCTGACCCGGCTCGGCGTCGCCCTCCGCGAACTCGTCCATCCCGTCGTGTCCGTCCGGCGCGACGAGGACGGCCGCCTGCTCGAGATGATGGCCGACACCACGCCCCCGCACGGATTCGTCGCGGAGTCGTGGATTCACGTTCAGCTGCACCCGGCCACCTCCGAGGCCACCCTCGACACCGTCGGCACCGAGATCGGCGGTGTGCTCGCCGATGTGCGGCAGGTCGGGGCCGACACCGCGGCGATGCTCGCCCGCGAACGCGATCTCGCCGTCGAACTCGACGCGCTCGCCGAGAACCCGCCGCCGCGGCACGCCGCGGAGGATCTGCGGGAGACGTCGGCGCTGCTGCGCTGGCTCGCGCGTGGCAACTACACCGTCCTCGGTTACCGGCGCTACGACATCGTCGCCGACGCCTCCGGGACACGGCACGCCCGCGCAGTGCCCGGCAGCGGTCTCGGGGTGCTGCGCTCCGACCTCGCCGCCGACGACGTGATCGACATGTCGGCGACCGTCGAGGCCGCCGACCGGCCGCTGCTGGTGCTCACCCAGGCGTCCCTGCCTGCCACGGTGCACCGCTCGGTGTACCCGTACTTCGTGGGCGTCGCCGTCCTCGGCCCCGACGGTCGCGTCGTCGGCGAGCACCGGTTCCTCGGTGTGCTGGCCGTGACCGCGCTGCACGAGAACGTGCTCGACATTCCCGTGCTGGCGCGCCGGGTCCGGGAGGTGGTGGCCCGCGCCGGCGTGGAACTGTCGTCCTTCACCGGACAGGCGATGCTCGAGGTGCTGCAGGCGCTGCCCCGGGTGGAACTGTTCTCCGCCGACACCGACACCCTCTACGAGACCGTCACCGCGGTGGTCGCGATGCGCCGGCAACTGCGGCTGTTCCTGCGGGTCGACCCCTACGGCCGCTTCGTCTCGTGCCTGATCTACCTGCCCCGCGACCGCTACAACACGCGGGTCCGGGTCGCGATGCAGCAGATCCTGATGCACGAGTACGGCGGGGGTTCCATCCACTACACCGCCCGGGTCACGGAGGGCGACCTGGCGCTGCTGCACGTGACCATCCGGACCCCGCCGGGACAGGCCCTGCCGCGGATCGACACCTCCGAGGAGAATCGGCTGCGCATCCAGGCTCTGCTCACCGAGGCCAGTCGCAGCTGGGACGACCACCTCGCCGACCTGGCCGCCACCGACCACACCGTCGATCCCGTGCTGGTGCAGCGCTACGCGGAGGCGCTCCCCGACGGTTACAAGGAGGACTTCGACGCCGTCCGGGCGCTGGCCGACATCGCCCGCCTCGAGGCACTGCGCGACGGCAGCATCGACCTGCTGCTGTACCGGCCCCCCGGCGCCGACCCGCGCCGGTGGCGCTTCACGCTCTACATCGGCAGCGAGGGCATCACCCTCAGCCAGGTGCTGCCGGTGCTGCAGAGCCTCGGCGTCGAGGTGCTCGACGAGCGCCCGTACCAGATCATCCGCGCCGACCGGATGAGCTGCTGGATCTACGATTTCGGCCTGGTCCTGCCCGTCGACGTCGAACCCGACCCGAAGGTGACCACCCGCGTCACCGCGGCGTTCGCCGCCGTGTGGCACGGGCTGTCGGAGCCGGACCGGTTCAACGAACTGGTCCTGCGGGCCGGGCTGGGCTGGCGGCAGGCCATGATGCTGCGCGCCTACGCGAAGTACCTGCGGCAGGCCGGTTTCCCCTACAGTCAGTACCACATCGAAGGCGTGCTGCTCGCCGACCCGGACACCAGCGCGCTGCTCGCCGAACTGTTCGAGGCAATGTTCGACCCCGACGAGGCGTCCGCCGACCGCGAGCAGGACGCCGCCGCCGAACTGGTCGGCCGGATCGACGCCGTCGTCAGCCTCGACGCCGACCGGATCCTGCGCGGTCTCTTCGGCCTCATCCGGGCGACGTTGCGCACCAACTACTTCGTGTCCGGCGACGGCGGGGCCGTCCCGCTCTCGCGCGCCGACGCCGCGCCCGCCCGGGTCCTGTCGTTCAAGCTCGACCCGACCCGCATCAACGAACTGCCCCAGCCGCGACCGAAGTTCGAGGTTTTCGTCTACGCACCCGACGTCGAGGGTGTGCACATGCGCTTCGGCTCCGTTGCCCGCGGCGGCCTGCGCTGGTCGGACCGGCGCGAGGACTTCCGCACCGAGATCCTCGGGCTCGCCAAGGCGCAGGCCGTGAAGAACGCCGTCATCGTCCCCGTCGGTGCCAAGGGGGGCTTCGTGGTCAAGCGCCCCGTCGCGCCGACCGGGGACGCGGCCGCCGACCGGCAGGCGGTGCGCGCGCAGGGGGAGGCCTGCTACCGGCGGTTCATCGCGGGCCTGCTCGACGTCACCGACAACCTCGACCGCGCCCGCGGCGTGGCCGTGCCGCCACCGCGGGTGGTCCGCCGCGACGGGGACGACACGTACCTCGTGGTCGCCGCGGACAAGGGCACCGCCACCTTCTCCGACCTGGCCAACGAGGTCGCCCGCGAGTACGGGTTCTGGCTCGGCGACGCCTTCGCCTCCGGCGGATCGGCCGGCTACGACCACAAGGCGATGGGCATCACCGCGCGCGGCGCGTGGGAGAGCGTCAAGCGGCACTTCCGCGAACTGGGCGTCGACACGCAGAACGAGGACTTCACGGTCGCCGGCATCGGCGACATGAGCGGCGACGTGTTCGGCAACGGCATGCTGCTGAGCACCCACATCCGGTTGGTGGCCGCGTTCGACCACCGGCATATCTTCCTCGACCCCCACCCGGAGCCCGCCGCCTCGTACGCCGAGCGGCGCCGCCTGTACGACCTGCCCCGCTCGTCGTGGGCCGACTACGACGCGGACCTGATCAGCACCGGTGGCGGGGTGTGGGAGCGCTCGCTCAAGTCCGTCCCGCTCAGCCCCCAGGCCCGTAGCGTGCTCGGCCTCGACGACGACGTCACCGAGCTCTCGCCACCCGAACTGATCCGCGCCATCCTGCGCGCGCCGGTGGACCTGCTGTGGAACGGGGGGATCGGCACCTACATCAAGGCCGCCACCGAAACCGACGCAGACGTCGGCGACAAGGGCAACGACGCGGTCCGCGTCGACGGCGCCACCGTCCGCGCCCGGGTGGTCGGGGAGGGCGGCAACCTCGGCGTCACCCAGCGCGGCCGCATCGAGTACGCCCGAGCCGGCGGCAAGATCAACACCGACGCAATCGACAACTCCGCCGGTGTCGACTGTTCCGACCACGAGGTCAACATCAAGATCCTGCTCGACTCGATGGTCACCGCCGGCGCCCTCGCGTCCACCGACCGCAACCCGCTGCTCGAATCCATGACCGAGGAGGTCGGGCGAATCGTTCTGAAGGACAACATGTCCCAGAACAACCTGCTCGGCTACTCCCGCACCGGCGCGCCCACGATGCTCGGGGTGCACCAGCGGCTGATCGCCGACCTCGTCGCCGAACGCGGGCTCGACCGTTCCCTCGAGGCGCTGCCCGGCGACGCCGAGATCGAGCGGCGCCGCCTCGAAGGGGAGGGACTCACCTCCCCGGAGCTGTCCACCCTGCTCGCCCACGTCAAGCTCGCCCTCGCCGACGACCTGCTCGACACCGACCTGCCCGACAGCGACACCTTCGCCGGCCGGCTGCCCGGCTACTTCCCGCGGCAACTGCGCGACCCCTTCCGCACCGGCATCAAGTCCCACCCGCTGCGCCGGCAGATCGTCGCGACGATCCTCGCCAACGAGACCGTCGACAACGGCGGGATCACCTACGTCTACCGGCTCTCGGAGGAGGCCGGCGCCTCGAGCACCGACGCCATCCGCGCCTACGCTGCCGTCACCGAGATCTTCGGCCTGCCCGGCCTGTGGGCGCGCATCCGCTCGGCCGACACGACCGCGGCCGTCGCCGACGACCTGCTGCTCGAATCGCACCGCGTCCTCGACCGGGCGTCGCGGTGGCTGCTGTCGAACCGGCCGCAACCCCTGGCCGTCGGTGCCGAGATCAGCCGGTACCGCGCGATGTTCGCGCGTCTCGCGCCGCGCGTGGAGGAGTGGATGCAGGGCCACCACGTACAGGACCTGAAGGAACGCGCCGAGCCGCTGCTCGCGCGCGGCGCCCCGGAGGAGCTGACGTGGGACGTGTTCCGCCTCCTCGACCAGTTCCCGCTGCTGGACGTCATCGACATCGCCGACATCGCCGAACGCGACGAGGCCGAGGTCGCCGAGCTGTACTACGCGATGGACGCGCACATGGGGATCGACTGGCTGCTGTCTGCGGTCACGGCCCTCGAGCGCGGCGACCGGTGGCACTCGCTGGCCCGGCTCGCCCTGCGCGACGAACTGTACGGTTCGCTGCGCACGCTCACCCTCGACGTGCTCGGCACCGCCGAACCCGGCGAGAGCACCCGCGAGATGATCGAGGACTGGGAGCTGACCAACGGCTCGCGGCTCGGGCGGGCGAGGTCGGCGCTCGAGGAGATCTTCCTGTCTGGAAATCTGGACCTTGCGACGCTCTCCGTGGCGGCGCGTCAGGTCAGGAGCATGGTGCGCGCCGGCGCACCCGACAGGAGGTAGGCAGTTGAAGCACGCCGGGGTGGAGCACCGTGGAGCCGCGGGGCCCGCGCAGTGAGGGACGCGACCGAGCAGTTCGGCTTCCACACCGCGGTGGAGGTGCGCTGGTCCGACATGGACGCGTTCCAGCACATCAACCACGCGCGCATGGTCACCCTCCTCGAGGAGGCCCGCATCCCATGGCTGTTCGCCGACGGCCGGCCCACCGTGAACCTGCGGGAGGGTGCCGTCATCGCCGACCTGCACGTGCGGTACCGCGGCCAGTTGCGGCACGAGGACAGCCCGCTGGACGTGCTGATGTGGGTCGAGCAGGTGCGGGCGGTCGACTTCACCATCGGCTACGAGGTCCGGCCCGGCGGCGCGCCCGCCGACGCCACGCCCTCGGTGGTCGCCTCCACCCAGATCGCGGCGTTCGACATCGGTACCCAGCGGCTGCGCCGGCTCACCGACCCCGAACGCGAGTACCTGCAGCGGTGGCGTCGTGGCTGATTCCCTCAGTGCGGCCGGGGCGTCACCCGAACGGTGGCTGCAGGTCCCGGACCCCGCCGACCGCTCCGACCTCGTCGCGTTCCTGACCCGCGCGGTCCGGCTCGACGAGGCCGCTGTCGTGCGGCTGCGGCAGCGCCCCGACGGGCTGCTCTCGGCGTGGGTGAACACCGGGTTCGACGCCCTCGCCGCCCGGGTGCTGCGCGGCACGGTCGCCCCGGCGGACACGACCGTCGCCGCGGACGGGCTGCGCGCGACCCTCGTCGCCGCCGGCGGCGACGGGATGGACCCGGGGTGGGCGATGGACTCGGCGTGGCGCGGGGCCCTGCCTCCGGATGCCGGGTACATCCACCTCGACGACGTCCCCGCCCGCGTCCTCGTGGACCTCGCGCAGCGCGGCGTCACGCTCAGTCGCGAGCAGGGACAGGGACCGCCGTCGTCGCTGCTGGCGCAGGAGGTGCTCGAGGTCGCCGGTGGGGGAGAGCGGGCCGGGGTGCCGATGCGGCTGGTGTTCGCGCTCAATGCCATGGGGTTCGTGCCCACGGGCGGTGCCCGTGCGACGGCGGAGATCGACCTCGACCGGATCGACCCGGCCGAGGTGGTGCGCGTGCGGGCGTCGCCGACATGGCTGCGGCTCGACGCCCGCTACGGATCCGTGTACCTCCGCCGCGGCGGTGGTCTCGGCCTCAGCGTGCGCTGACACCGCCGCCGAGATTCCGGCCCAGCAGCGTCAGCGCCGCGACCACGACCACCGTCCCCGCGAGGGCCACCGGGCCGAGCCGCTCGCCGAGCACCAGCACACCGAGCGCGGCCGCCACCACCGGTTCCGCGAGCGTGAGGGTGGTCACCGCCGCGGGCGACAGTGTGCGCAGGCCGAGCGCGAACAGCAGGTAGGCGAGCACCGTGGGGACGAGGGCGAGATAGACGACGGTGGTCGCGCCGGCCGCGCTGTCGAGACCGCCCGGCCACTGTGCCAGCAGGATCGCCGCCATGGGCACCGCCGCCAGCCCGAACATCGCGCCCATCGACGCGGCCGGGGTGGCGTCGCGGCCGAGCAGGGCGGCACCCGCGACGGTGTACGTCGCGTAGCCCAGGCCGGCCGCAAGCGCGGGCAGGGCCCCGGCCGCGACGGAACCGGCGCCCGCGGAGGTGCCGTCGCCCGATCCGGCGACGATGAGGACGAGCCCGACGACCGCGATCGCCGTCGACACTGCCCACACGCGGCCGGGGCGGCGCCGGGACACCAGCCACTGCAGCAGCCCGGTGAACGCCGGTCCGGACCCGAGCGCGATCATCGTGCCCGCCGCGACGCCCGCGGTCTGCACCGCGGTGAAGAACCCCAGTTGATACATCACCACGCCGCCGGCGCCGAGCAGCGTCGGCAACCGGCGGCCCGCCGGGAACAGCGGGCTACGGACCCGCGCGAACAGCGCGAGCACCGTCCCGGCCAGCACGATGCGGCCCGCCCCGACCGCGACGGCGTCCAACGGGACACCGAGCGCACGCGAACCGAGGGCCTGCGCGGTGCCCGTCGTCCCGAACAGCGCGGACGCCGCCAGCACCAGGGCGACCGCGCTCGCCGGCGAGCGGCGTGCCGTCAGATCAGCCACGCCGCGCCGTTGCCGGGCAGCTGCCCGTCCACCAGCGGCGCGCTGGACAGGATCACCGTGCCCGGCGGCATCTCCACCGGGTGCTCGGTGGTGTTGAGGGCGCAGATCAGCCCACCGGAGCGGCGGAACGCCAGGCACCCGGGCGGACTGCCGTACCAGTCCACGTCGGCGCCGTCGAACTCCGGCCGCCGCCGTCGCGCCTCGAGCGCCGCCCGGTACAACGACAGGGTGGACGAGACGTCCTCGAGCTGCGCCTCGACGGTCAGCTCGGCCCACGTGTCCGGCTGCGGCAGCCACGTCTGCGATGCGGTGGTGAAGCCGAACGGCGGCTGGGTGCCCTCCCACGGCATCGGGACCCGGCACCCGTCCCGGCCGCGGTCGGTGTGCCCGGACCGCGCCCACACCGGGTCCTGCAGCACCTCCTCGGGCAGGTCGTCGACGTTGGGCAGGCCGAGTTCGGCACCGTTGTAGAGGAAGGCCGCACCGGGCAGCGCCAGCTCGACGAGGATCATCGCCCGCGCGCGGTCGCGCCCCAGCGGACCGCCGCCGTAGCGCGTCACCTCACGCTCGATGTCGTGATTGGACAGCGTCCACGTCGCGACCCCGCCGATCGGCGCGACCGCGGCGAGCGACACGTCGATCGCCTCCCGGATCTCGGCGGCATCCCACCCCGCGAGCGCAAGGTGGAAGTTGAACCCCAGGTGCAGTTCGTCGGGGCGCAGGTACTCCGAGAACAGCACGTGGTCGTGCACCCAGATCTCACCGACGGCCACGGTGTCCGGATACTCGTCGAGCACCGAGCGGATCCGGCGGTGGATGTCGTGGACCTCGGCGTTGTTGAACCGCGGGTCGTCGTCGAAGTGCCGCAGCAGCCGGTTCTGTTCCCAGTGGTCGAAGTCGGGTAGCCCGCCGGGCTTGGCCATGCCGTGGGCGACGTCGATGCGGAAGCCGTCGACGCCGCGGTCCAGCCAGAACCGCAGGGTCTTCTCCAGGTCCTCGAACACCTCGTCGTTGCGCCAGTTCAGGTCCGGCTGCTCCGGTGCGAACAGGTGCAGGTACCACTGTCCGGGGGTGCCGTCGGGTTGGGTCACGCGGGTCCACGCGGGGCCGCCGAACACGCTCGGCCAGTTGTTGGGCGGCAGGTCGCCGTTCGGCCCGCGGCCGTCGCGGAAGTGGTACCGGGCCCGCTCGGGGCTGTCGGGCGCGGCGGCCAGCGCCTCCCGGAACCAGGGATGTTCGGAACTCGTGTGGTTGGGGACCAGGTCCATCATGACGCGGATCCGGCGGGCGTGGGCGGCCTCGACGAGGGCGTCCAGGGCGGCGAGGTCGCCGAACAGGGGATCGACGTCGCGGGGGTCGGACACGTCGTAGCCGTGGTCGGCCATCGGTGAGCGCATCACCGGGTTCAGCCAGATCGCGTCGACCCCCAGCAGTTCCAGGTATCCGAGTTTGTCACGGATCCCGTCGAGGTCGCCGACGCCGTCTCCGTTCGAGTCGGCGAACGAGCGGGGGTACACCTGGTAGAAGACGGCGTCCGCCCACCAGCGTTGTGCAGGGGTGCCGGGGGGAGTGCTCACAGCCACCCATAGTGCCAAACCGACAGGTGGGCCACGACTCGAACGTGGCCGCCCTCAGATCGGCGAGTTCATCATCGAGTCCGCCGCCATCTCCATGTACGCGATCAGCTGGCTGCGGTGCTCGTCGTCGAGCGTCTGCGAGTCGATCGACGCGATCGCCGTGTGCATGCAGCGCAGCCAGGCGTCCCGTTCGAGCGGGCCGATCCGGAACGGGTGGTGCCGCATCCGCAGCCGTGGGTGCCCGCGCTCGTCCGAGTAGGTGCGCGGTCCGCCCCAGTACTGCTCGAGGAACATCCGCATGCGCCGTTCCGCCGGGCCGAGGTCCTCCTCCGGGTACAGCGGGCGGACGATCTCGTCCTCGGCCACTTCCTCGTAGAAGCGCGCCGTGAGCTTGTGGAAAGTCTCGGCGCCGCCGACCGCGTCGTAGAAGGTCTGCTCGTCACTCATCAGTTCTGCTCACCGTCCCTCTCGCTCGTCCATTGTGCCGGTTCCGTGAGTGCGCACCCCAATCGGACGTCCCCGGCACCGGATGTTCACCCCCGGGACCCGGAAAGTCGACAGAATCGGCGTGCGACGTGCGTAGATCCGTGGTCCACTTGTGAGCAGTCTTCCGGAGGTCGTATGAAGCACCGACGCATCGCACATCGACAACTCCCGCCCGCCGACGCCCACAACGGAGCGCCGGGGGCCAACTCCCTGTGTGTCGTACGCGACGACGCCGTCCCGGACTGGGTCAAACGCCGCGTTCTACTGCTCAACGCCACCTACGAACCGCTCACCGCGCTGCCCGCCCGTCGTGCGGTCGTGCTCATGGCCGGCGGCAAGGCCGACACCGTGCACGAGGATCCGCTCGGCCCGCTGGTGCGATCCGCGGAATGGGCGGTGCAGATTCCGTGGGTGATCCGGCTCCGGAGCTTCGTGCACGTGCCGTACCACGCGCGGGTGCCGATGACCCGCGCCGCGCTCATGCACCGCGACCGGAACCGGTGCGCCTACTGCGGCGCCAAGGCCGAGACCATCGACCACGTGGTGCCGCGCAGCCGCGGTGGTGAACACTCGTGGGAGAACTGCGTGGCGTGCTGCGCGTCGTGCAATCACCGCAAGGCCGACAAGCTGCTCAGCGAACTCGGCTGGACGCTGCGCGCCGCGCTCGTGCCCCCGAAGGGCCGGCACTGGCGGCTGCTGGCGACGCTGCCGGAGCTGCATCCGACCTGGTTGCCGTACCTGGGCGAGGGTGCGGCCTGATCCGCGCCGCCGCAAGTCGGGGCAAGCGCGCCGGGATCGCACATGCTGGGCTACCGTTTGCGATGTGAGCATTCTCGAGACAACCCTCATATTCGTTGCCATCCCGGTGGCGATCATCGTGATACTCGGGGTCTTCTCCGTCTTCACGAAGCCGGTTCCGGGCACGCGGCCCGCCGAGTACAAGCTCGGGGACACGTGGGACCACGAGCCGATGCTGTGGAGCGCGGTCGACGAGGTCACCACGCACGGCCACCACGGTGGGCATCATGAACTCGTCGCCGGCGCGCCGGTCGACCCGATCGGAGGTAGGGCAAGTGGCAAGTGGTGACGTGATGCACGGCCGGACGGCTGTGGCTCCCGCGGAACTGCCGTACGGTGCGGCGCTGACGGCGAGCGGCCGGATCTCCCGGACCCGCCCCCTCGACGGCCTGTTCGAGGGCCCGCCGTTCCGCGACCGCGACATGATCGCTCTCGACGATGCGCTCACCGAGGCCACCCGGGCGACGAAGGTGCGCTTCAACGTCTACGTCGCGGACGCCACCGATCCGGCGGCAACCACCGACGCGGTGTTCCCGACCACGCCGGAGGCGCCGAACTCGGTGCTCATCGCCGTGTACCCGAACCAGCGCTCCATCGAGATCCGCAGCGGACGCGGCGTCGCGGACCGCGTCGACAACCGGGTCACGCAGCTCGGCGTGACCGCCGCGATCTCGTCGTTCGGGCAGGACGACCTGATCGACGGCATCGTCAGCGCGATCCGCGTCATGGCGAACGCGATCACCGCGCCGTAGTTCCCCCTCGCCTCTGTGGCCGAATGTCACATCACGTCGATCAGATCGACACGATGTGACATTCGGCCACACGCGTGTTGCGGCTAGGACGCGTCGAACGCCCGCGCCTTCAGCGACCGGACGATCCCCGCGCGTCCCTCGCTGATCAGCCGGCGCAGCGCGGGCGGATGCTCACCGGCGAGGAACTCGTCGGCCGCGGCGACGGAGGCCTCGCTGATCGACCACGACGGGTACAGGCCCACGACGACGGTCTGCGCGACCTCGCTGGAGCGGCGCTCCCACACGCCCGGAACGTCGGCGAAATACCGCGCGACGTAGGGCTCGAGCAGCTCCGACTGCCCGGCCGGCGCGAAGCCGCCGATGATCGCGCGGGCGGTGATGTTCGGGATCGAGTCGTCGCCCACCACCGTGTCCCACACCTGCTGCTTGACAGCCTCCTGCGGGCGCGTCGCCCGCGCGGTGGCCGCCTGTCGTGCACCGGCGGCCGTCGGATCCCGCTCGGCCTCGGCGTCGATGAACGGCGACTCCACGCCCTCCGCGTCGATCTCCCCGGCCGCGGCCAGCGCCTGCACGATCCGCCACCGCAGATCCGTGTCGACGACCAGTCCGGCCAGCCCGACGCTGGAAGGCTCGGCGCCGAGCAGTTCTCCGAGCACCTCGGTGTGCCACGGCGCGAGCCGGGCCGTGGTCAACGCGTTGACGAACGCGAGCTGATGGTCCGAGCCCGGCTGCGCCTCGCGGGCCAGTTCCAGCAGCCGGTTCGCGTAGTCGTTCCAGCCCCGCTCGGCCGCCCAGCCGGGATCGGCGTAGCTGCCGAGGGCGGTGTGCGCCTGCATCAGCAGCCGCTGGACCACGCCGACCTCCGTCTCGGTCGCGACGCCGCGCTGGATCAGCGCCACGAAGTCGCGGGCCTTCAGCTCGGCCTGCCGGGTCATCTCCCATGCGGCGGACCATGCCAGGGTGCGCGGCAGCGGCTCGGCGATGTCGCCGATCCGGTCCATCAGCACCTCGAGCGACTGGGGATCGAGCCGCACGGAGCAGTACGTAAGGTCGTCGTCGTTGACGAGCACCAGCTTGCCGCGGCCGACGCCGACGAGCTCCGGCACCTCGGTGCGCTCGGTGGCGTCGAGATCGATCTCGACGCGGTGCGTGCGGAGCAGCTTGCCCGAACCGTCGTCGTCGTACACCCCGATCGCGAGCCGGTGCACCCGGCGTTCCCCGGCGCCGGGGTCGGAGCCCTCCTGGATCACCGCGAAGCGGGTGAACCGCCCGTCGTCGTCGACGTCGAAATCGGGGCGCAGGATGTTCAGGCCGGTGGTCTTGAGCCACTGCGCGCCCCACCCCGACAGGTCCCGGCCCGACGACTTCTCGAGGGCCGCCAGCAGATCGTCGAACGTGGCATTGGCGAACGCGTGCTCACGGAAGTAGTCCCGCAGGCCGGCGAGGAACGGTTCCTCGCCGACGTAGGCGACGAGCTGCTTGAGCACGGACGCGCCCTTGGCGTAGGTGATGCCGTCGAAGTTGACCTCTACCGCCGCGAGGTCGGGGATGTCCGCGGCGATCGGATGGGTCGAGGGGAGCTGATCCTGGCGGTAGGCCCACGACTTCTCGACGTTCGCGAACGTGGTCCACGCGTTGGTGTACTCGGTGGCACGCGACTGGCACAGCACCGAGGCGAAGGTCGCGAACGACTCGTTGAGCCACAGGTCGTCCCACCAGCGCATGGTCACCAGGTCGCCGAACCACATGTGTGCCATCTCGTGCAGCACCGTCTCGGCGCGACGCTCGTACGAGTAGCGGGTGACCTTCGAGCGGAACACGTAGTCCTCGAGGAATGTCACCGCGCCGGCGTTCTCCATCGCGCCGGCGTTGAACTCGGGAACGAACAGCTGGTCGTACTTCCCGAACGCGTACGGCATGCCGAAGTTCTCGTGGTAGAACCCGAAGCCCTGCTTGGTCTCGGTGAACAGCCGCTCGGCGTCCATGAACTCGGCCAGGGAGGCACGGCAGTAGATGCCGAGCGGGATGGTGCCGTGCGCGTCGGTGTAGGTGTCGGTCCACTCGGTGTACGGTCCGGCGATCAGCGCCACGAGGTAGGTGCTCATCCGGGGCGTGGTGCGGAAGACGTGCCGTCCGGGGTCGGCGGCGACGGTGTTCACCGTCGCGGCATTGGAGATCACCTTCCAGTCGGCGGGCGCGCTCACCGAGATGTCGAACGTGGCTTTCAGGTCCGGCTGGTCGAAGCACGCGAACATCCGCTTGGCGTCGGCCGTCTCGAACTGCGAGTACAGGTAGACCGCGCCGTCGGTGGGATCGACGAACCGGTGCAGGCCCTCGCCGGTGTTGGTGTAGAGGCAGTCCGCCTCGACGGTCAGTTCGTTGCGCGCGGCCAGTCCGCTCAGCGCGATCCCGCTCTCCTCGGTGTATCCGGAGATGTCGACGGGCTTGCCGTTGAGGGTGGCCGAGTGCACGGTCTGCGCGATCAGGTCGACGAAGGTCGACGCACCCTCCGTGGCGTCGAACGTGACGGTGGTGGTCGAACGGAACGTGGTGGTTCCCGGAGCGCCCGCGCCGTCGGTCAGGTCGAGTTCGATGCGGTAGTTGTCGACGGTCAGGACCGCGGACCGCTCGGCCGCCTGCTCGCGGGTCAGATTCGGTGGTGCCACGGAAAACTCCTTCTCACGACGGGATGCGACTCGCCTGCCATCCCATCATGTGAGGGACCGGTTCACCCGGCGACCTCCGCGAGCGGCACCTCCGGATCGGAGAGCCGGTGGGGGTCGACGGATTCGCCGGAGGAGATCAGCGCGCGGATGTCGTCGCCCGCGTCCCAGATGTTGACGTTCATCGCGGCGCAGACCCGCCCGGCCGCGTCGAGCCAGAACGCGAGGAACTGCCGGGAGTCGACGTCGCCGCGCGTGATCACCCGCGCGTCGCCGGGTGCGTGCCCGACGTACTCCATGCCGAGGTCGTACTGGTCGGTGAAGAAGTACGGCAGACGGTCGTAGGAGGCGGGCCGGCCCAGCATAGTGGCGGCCGCGACGTCGGGCTGGTGGAGCGCGTTGGCCCAGTGCTCGACCCGGATCCGGGTCCGGAGCAGCGGATGCTCGGCGGCGGCGATGTCACCGACCGCCACGATGTCCGGATCGCTGGTGGCCAGGGACGCATCGACCAGCACTCCGCCGTCCTCCATCGCCAGTCCCGCGTCGCGGGCCAGTTCGACGTTGGGCTGTGCGCCCACCGCGAGGAGGACCGCGTCGGCCCGGATCTCGGTGCCGTCGCCGAGCCGAAGCCCGCTCGCGCGGTCCTCGGCGGTGAGGATCTCCGACACCGTCGTCGAGGTGCGCAGGTCCACGCCGTGATCGCGGTGCAGCTTCGCGAAGACGGCTCCCATCTGCTCACCGAGCGCGGCGGACAGGGGCTGGGGGGCGGCCTCGACGACGGTGACGTCCGCGCCGTGCCCGCGCGCCCCGGCGGCGATCTCGAGACCGATCCAGCCGGCACCGACGATCGCCAGGTGCGCCGCCGGCCCCGCGTCGCGGCGGACGGCGGCAAGCAGCGCGTCGGACTGCTCGACGGTGCGCAACATGTGCACGCCCGCGGCGTCGACGCCCGGCAGCGGGATGCGCCGCGAGCGCGAGCCGGTCGCGAGGGCGAGCTTGTCGTAGCGCACGGTGGAACCGTCGGGCAGCGTGACCGTGTGGGCGGCCGGATCGAGCGCGGTGACGGTGACGCCGAGTTCGACCTCGACGCGGTGGTCGCGGTACCAGTCACCGTGCTGCACGGTGAACTCCGAAAGCTGCTTCTTGCCGGCGAAGTAGTCCTTCGACAGCGGTGGTCGCTCGTAGGGGAGGTGTTCCTCCTCGCCCAGGAGGAGGATCCGGCCGGGGAAGTCGCGGGCGCGCAACTGCTCGGCCGTCTTGGCCCCGGCGAGCCCGCCGCCGACGATGACGAAGAGTTTCTCGTTGGACATCGCGCATCCCCGTTCCGTGCGGCACCGGTCTTTCGACGGTACGTCGGCGACGGCGCGGGAACCGGCGGTTCGGGAAGAATTCGGCGATGGCCGACGTTGAATCGGACCGTAGTCCGAATTCCTGCAGCGAGGAGACCCCGTGAGCGACCCGACTTCCAAGGACACCGCCGACTTCTGGTTCGACCCGTTGTGCCCGTGGTGCTGGATCACCTCGCGCTGGATTCTGGAGGTGGCGCAGGTCCGCGACATCGAGGCGAAGTTCCACGTCATGAGCCTGGCGGTGCTCAACGAGGGCAAGGACGACCTGCCCGAGGTCTACCGCGAACTGATGACGCGGGCGTGGGGTCCGGTACGGGTGGCGATCGCCGCGGCGCAGAAGTACGGCGACGAGATCCTCGAGCCGCTGTACACGGCGATGGGCACCCAGATCCACAACGAGGGCAACAAGGACTTCCCGGCGGTGATCGCCAAGTCCCTCGCGGACCTGGGCCTGGATCCGCACCTGGCGCAGGCCGCTGACAGCGACGCCTACGACGAGGCGCTGCGCGCCAGCCACGCCGCCGGCATGGACGCGGTCGGCCCGGACGTCGGCACGCCGACCATCCACGTCAACGGCGTGGCGTTCTTCGGTCCGGTGCTTTCACGGATCCCGCGCGGCGAGGACGCCGGCCGGATCTGGGACGGGGTGGTGGCCATGGCGTCCTATCCGCACTTCTTCGAACTCAAGCGCACGCGCACCGAGGACCCGAGCTTCGAGTAGGCGCCTGCGGCGCCGGTGCGTCCTTTGGGCGGTTGCTGCCGCCCAAAGGACGCACCGGCAGCAGCGCTGCCTACTATCTGACGCATGCGCGTTTACCTGGGTGCCGACCACGCCGGCTTCGAACGTAAGAACCAGATCCTCGAACATCTCACCGCCAACGGCCACGAGGCCGTCGACTGCGGCGCGTACGAGTACGACGCCCTCGACGACTACCCGGCGTTCTGCATCGAGGCCGCCCGCCGCGTCGTCGCCGACCAGGGTAGCCTCGGCATCGTCCTCGGCGGCAGCGGCAACGGCGAGCAGATCGCCGCGAACAAGGTGCCGGGCGCCCGCTGCGCCCTCGCCTGGAGCGTGGAGACCGCCAAGCTGGCCCGTGAGCACAACAACGCGCAGCTCATCGGCATCGGCGGGCGCATGCACAGCCTCGAGGAGGCCCTCGCCATCGTCGACGCGTTCGTCGACACCCCGTGGTCGGGGGAGGAACGGCACCAGCGGCGCATCGACATCCTGAGCGAGTACGAGAAGTCCGGCGTGGCCCCGGAAGTTCCCGGCGCGCCGTCCTGACGAACGGAGCCTGATCGACCGTGCCGGAGGGACCAGCCCTGCACCGGCTCGCCCGGCTGCACCAGCGACGTTTCGTGGGTGCGTCGGTGCGGGTGTCGAGCCCGCAGGGCCGCTTCGCCGACGACGCGGCGCTCGTCGACGGCCGGGTGCTGCTCCGCGCCGAGGCGCTGGGCAAGCACCTGTGGCACCACTACGACAACGGCCTGACGGTGCACGTGCACCTGGGTCTGTACGGCTCGTTCACCGAGGCGCCGGTTCCGCTGCCGGATCCGGTCGGTCAGGTACGGATGCGCATGGTCGGCGCCGAGTACGGCACCGACCTGCGCGGTCCGACCGCATGTGAGGTCCTCACCCCGGGCGAGGTGGAGGCGATCGCCGCGCGGATCGGCCCCGACCCGCTGCGACGGGACGCCGAGCCCGAACGGGCGTGGGCGCGAATCAGCAAGTCCCGCAGCGCCATCGGCTCGTTGCTCATGGACCAGTCCGTGATCTCGGGGGTGGGCAACATCTACCGCGCGGAGGTCCTGTTCCGGCACGGCATCCATCCGCAGCGCCCCGGCCGTGATCTCACCAGAGCCGAGTTCGACGCCGTCTGGGACGATCTCGTCGTTCTGATGCGGACGGGGGTGCGACGCGGCGCGATCCACGTCGTGCGGCGCGAACACGACCACGGCGCACCGGCCTACGCCAAAGGCCGTCCCCGGACGTACGTTTACCGGCGTGCGGGTGAGCCGTGCCGGTTGTGCACCACGCCGGTGCTGCACTCGATCATGCAGGGCCGCAACCTGTTCTGGTGCCCCGCCTGCCAGGTGGGCTAGAAGTCGAAGCCGCCGAAGTCCCCGCCGGCCCCGAAATCGCTCCCGCCGTAATCGCCGCCACCGTAATCCCCGCCGGCGTCGCCGTAGTCCCCGCCGTCCTGGCCGGCCTCGAGACCCTGGTCGTATCCGGAGTCGAAGCCCTGCTCGAAGGCCTGCGCGTCGTACGGCACCCCGGCCATGCCGGAGAACATCGCCGAGAACAGCAGCATCGATCCGACGCCCCACGCCCCGGCGACGAGGGCGGGCTTCCACCACGGCTCCGAGTACCAGCCCGCCGGCACGGGCCGGCCCGCGACGCGCCCGCCCGGGAAGTAGTTCGGGGTGCGCGACGACGGGGCCGGTGAGGCCGCCACCGTGCGTCCCTCGAAGTCGATCTCGCGGTTCTCGGTCACGCGGCCGGCCGTCTGCTGGCCCTCGAGCGTGGGGATATCGGGACCGGGGTCCATGCCCATCGCGAGGCGGGCGGCCCGGATGTAGTAGAGGCCCTCGAGAGCGGTCTGCTTGGCCAGCCGTGCCTGCACCGGTGTGCGGGCCTGCTCGATCTGTGACCCGGCGGCGTTGTAGCGCTCGGACGCATCGGCGAGGGCCTGCTTGGAGGCGGTGTCGCTGCCGGTGAGGTTGTAGATCTGCCCGCCGAGCCGCTCGATGACCTGCCGGGCGTCGGCCTTCGCGTCGTCGAGTTCGTGGGCGCCGCGCCCCGACTTCTTCCGCTGCGCCGCGGACACCAGGAACACGACGGCGACGAGGACGGCGACGATCAGCAGGAGTTCCACGGCGGTCCCTTCCGGCGGACTGGACGGTCACCGTCCAGCCTACCGGCGGGTCAGGCTTCGAGGACGGCGTGGAATCCGTCGCGCATGCAGTCGTCGAACACCTCGAGGTCGGGGACCGCCCCCGTGTCGAGGGTGAACCCGACGCAGCACGTGTGCAGATACGACATCAGAGTGACGTTGAACGCCGAGCCCAGGGTGGGACCGAAGGCGTAGTACCGTTCCACCTTCGCGCCGGCCACGTACAGCGCCACCGGGGAACCCGGCACGTTGGAGGCGAGGAAGTCGACGTGCTTGAGCATCTCGCCGACGACGGCCGGGGGGAGCAGATTGAGGGGGGTGGCGAGGGTCTGCGCCATCGGCACCGCCGGCTCGTGGCGCCAGCCTTCGACGATCCTGTTCACCTCCTGCATGAGCGTGAGGGGGTCGTCGGAGCGCACGGGAAGCGGGAAACGCGCGAGGTTGATCCGGTTGCCGCCTAGGGTGTCCTGGTCGGTGCGGATGCTCAGCGGCATCGTGACCCGCAGTTCGTCGACGTCGGATCCGTGGCGGTGGTGGTATTCGGCCAGGCCGACGAGGACGGCGGTCAGGAAGGCGCTGTTGAGGGTGGCGCCGCCGCGGTGGGCGGCGTCGCGCAGCTGGTCGAGCGGGACGTCGATCACGTGGAGCCGGCGGCTGAGGGTGCGTTCCGTCATGACCGGGGATTCGAGCCGCAGGATCGGGCGCAGGTAGCGGGCGACGGACGCCGCAACCCCCGCGGCGTTGCGGGCGGAGCCGATCGGGTTGGTGACCACCGCCCGGGTGGTCGGCCAGATCGAGGCCAGCCCGCGTCCGGCGAGTCCGCGGAGCTGGGACCAGTCCCAGCCGATCGCCTCGGCGGCCAGGTCCAGGCTGTCCGGTGATTCCGGGGCGGGCGGTTCCGGGGCCGGCTCGCGGGGCGTGCCGTCGCGGTCGAAGTCGACCAGCCGCGCGGTGATCTGCATACCGCCGATTCCGTCGGTGAGGGCGTGGTGCACTTTGATCAGCAGCGCGGCCTGACCGCCGGCGAGTCCGTCGACCACCGTCATCTCCCACAGCGGCCGGTCCTTGTCGAACGCGGCCATGGCCGTGGTCCGGGCGAACTCGAGGACGTCGTCGAAATTCGCCGGTCCGGGAAGGGAGACCCGGCGCATGTGCCAGGACAGGTCGAAGTTCGCATCCGCAACCCATCGCGGCGGCGCGAGACCGAACGGCACCTCGACCACGCGATGCCGGAAGCTGGGCACCTCCCGGGTGCCGCGGTCCATCATCTCGCACAGACGGTCCCAGTCGGGTGAGGCGTCGAGCAGGACGACGGCCACGATCGTCGAGCGCAGCGCGGGATCCTTCTCCATGCTCCAGGTGAGGTAGTCCGTCTGCTGCATGTGGCGGTCGGATGCGTTGCTCATCTCGGTAACTTCTCACACGGGCCGCCGGAACAGTCGGGTTTCGCTCCGGCCGCACCTCGAACCGGGACGGCATCACGGCCCGGCGCGGGAATCCGGAGCGGATACTCCGAACTCTAGGCGCCGGGCCGTGGTACCGATAGTGACTTTCGTCCGGGTTGTGAGACCGTCAGGCGGCCGAGGTGGCGGCTTCCGTCCGTCGTCCGAGCCGCTGCAGGGGGCAGCGGTCGCTGCGGCTGCAGGCGTAGGTGGTGCCGGCGGCGAGGAGGGTGAGTGCCGCCGCGGTGATGCCGACGAGGGGGTGGATCTCCTGGGCGAGGATGACCGAGGACATGATCAGGACGAACCAGCCGAAGCCCTTGCGCAGCGCGTCCGGGTCGACCATGGAGGTCAGGCGGCCGCCGATGAGGCTGCCGACGACGGCGGCGCCGGTGACCATTGCCGCCAGGCGCCAGTCGATCTGCACCGTGGACAGGTAGCCGCCGAGGCCGGCGAACGACTTCATGGCGATCACGATCAGCGAGGTGCCGACGGCGATGGGCATGGGCAGGCCGCCGAGCAGGGCCAGGGCCGGCACGACCAGGAAGCCGCCCCCGGCGCCGACGAGGCCGGTGACCAGGCCGACGACCACGCCGTCGAGCAGGATCTTGCCGACCGGCATGGAGTGGGTGCCGTCCGGGCCCGTGGTCTTGTTCTTGCGGCCGCGGAGCATGGCGAT
The DNA here is from genome assembly GCF_053764755.1 of Rhodococcus sp. 2H158. NCBI lineage: Bacteria > Bacillati > Actinomycetota > Actinomycetes > Mycobacteriales > Nocardiaceae > Rhodococcus > Rhodococcus sp. 2H158. Next base: position 7,059 of record NZ_JBSNCE010000018.1, on the reverse strand, counting down.
GGCGGTGGCGATCATCATCGCGGCGAAGGCGAGCAGCAGGATGCTGCCGGGGATGAAGCGCGAGAGCAGGCCGCCGGCGTAGGCACCGGCCATGCCGGCCAGGCCGAACAGGATGCCGGTGCGCCACTGGACGCGGCCTGCCCGCGCGTGGGAGATCGCGCCGACCGCGCTGGTGACGCCGACGACGAGCAGCGAGGTGGCGATGGCTTCCTTGGCATCCATGCCCGCGACGTACGCCAGCAGCGGGACGGTGAGGATCGAACCTCCGCCGCCGAGCAATCCGAGGGTGACGCCGACGAGGACCGCCAGCGCAACGGTCAGCGCGATCATGATCAGTTCCTTTCGGCCGTAGCGGTCTTCGAATCGACCAGCTGGGCGACGATGGTCTGCGGATCACACGAGGCGCCGCGGTTGTAGGGCAGCTTGGAGAGCACCATGCCCATCGCGCAGGTGTTGGAGAGCGCGGCGAAGCTGAGACCGCCGCCGACGCCGGCGGCGAGCCACTTGAGCTTGGGTACCGCGATGCTGCCGAGGACGGAGGTCAGCACGATGGAGCCGGCGACGAGGCGGACCTGGCGTTCGAGGTCCCAGCGCTCGGTGCCGCGGTTGACGGAGAAGCCCTTGGCTTCCCAGCCCATCATGCCGCCCTCGAGGATGTGCACATTGAACAGCCCGGCGGTGCGGAGTGTCTCCTCGGCCTGGGTGGCGCGCTGGCCCGACCGGCACACGAGGACGACGTTCTCGTCGAGGTGGGCGAGGAACTCGTCGCGGTGCTCGCGCAGCAGGTCCAGGGGGACGTTGTAGGCGCCGGGAATGTGCACGGACTCGAACTCGCCGGGCGTGCGGACGTCCACGACGCGGACGTTCTTGCCGGAGTCGAGGAGCTCGCGCAGGGCGGTGGGATCGAGGGTGGCGGGACTCGGCTCGGTCATGGGGGCCTTTCGGATCGGTGGTCGTGATCGCGGGGGTGTGCGATCGGTCTTCGTGCATAAACCCCGGGGGGTATGTCCGCAGCAATGATAAGCATACGGGAGGGGGTATGTGCAAGGCGCGGCGGCGGGGTCGTGGCGACGGCGCGGCGCGCTTCGCCTGCATACCCCAGGGGGTACTTGACATACCCAGGGGGGTATGTGTCAGGATGGGTCAACGCAGATCGCCACCGGTCTTCGCGACCGAGGAGAGGGAGAACCGAATGATTCTCGAGCAGTACTACATCGAGTGCCTGTCGCACGCGTCGTACCTGATCGGTGACGAGAGCACCGGCCGGGCGGTGGTGGTCGATCCGCGCCGCGATGTCACCGAGTACCTCGACGACGCGCGCAGGCACGGGCTGCGCATCGAGGGTGTGATCAACACCCATTTCCACGCGGACTTCGTCTCCGGGCATCTCGAGCTGCTCGAGGCGACCGGGGCGTGGATCGGGTTCGGGGAGGCCGCCGAGGCGGACTACCCGATCCGCCGGTTGCGCGACGGCGAGCATCTCTCGCTCGGCGAGGTGGACCTCGAGATCCTGGCCACCCCGGGGCACACCTGGGAGTCGATCTCGGTGCTGGTGCGTGAGCATCCGGGGGCGACCCCGGCCGCGGTGCTGACCGGGGACTCGTTGTTCATCGGCGATGTGGGTCGCCCGGACCTGGTCAACCTGGGCGATTCGTCGACCGAGGATCTGGCGCGGGCGATGTACCGCACGGTGCACGAGAAGCTGCTGACCCTGCCCGATGCGGTCACGGTGCTGCCCGCGCACGGCGCCGGCTCCTCGTGCGGGAAGAACCTGTCGACGGAGCTGACCTCCACGATCGGGGAGCAGCGGGTGAGCAACCCGTCGGTGCAGCCGATGAGCGAGGAGGCGTTCGTGGCGTTGGTCACCGAGGGGCAGCCGGCCGCCCCGGCCTACTTCTCGGTCGATGCCGGGTTGAACAAGAGCATCCATCCGCTGCTCGACCAGGGGCGCACCATCCCGGAGCTGAGCCCGGCGCGGGTGCGGGCCGAGCTGGCCGCCGGGACCCGGGTGCTCGATGCGCGCAGCGTGGACGACTTCGCGGCCGGGCATCTGCGCGGCTCGGTCAACGTCGGGTTCGACGGCCGGTTCGCCGAGACCGGCGGGATGGTCGCCGAGGTGGGGGAGCAGATCGTGTTGATCACCTATCCGGGGGAGGAGCAGGACGCGGCGGTGCGGCTGGCCCGGATCGGGTCGGACAACGCGGCCGGTTACCTCACCGTCGACCACGACGGGCGCTTCCCGGCCGAGCTGGCCGATCTGGTGCAGCCGGCGGTGCGTACCACCGTCGCGCAGCTCGACGAGTTGCTGGCCGCCGAGGCGGTGACGCTGGTCGACATCCGCAATCCCGGTGAACGCGAGTTCGGGGTGATTCCGGGGGCGGTGCCGATCCCGTTGGCGCAGCTGCGGACCCGGCTCGGGCAGGTGCCGACCGGCAAGCCGATCGTGGTGCACTGCGCCGGCGGGTGGCGCTCGAGTGTGGCCGCGTCGCTGCTGCGGGCGCAGGGCTTCGACAACGTCTCGGACCTGCTCGGCGGCTACAACGCCTGGGCCGAGGCCCACGTCCCCGCCTGACCGGCGCCCGAGAAGAACGAAAGGAACCCCCGATGACAACGACGAATCTCACCCTCGCGGACTTCGAGTCCACGATCGCCGACAACGACATCGTCCTGGTCGACTTCTGGGCCTCGTGGTGCGGTCCGTGCCGGGCGTTCGCCCCCGTGTTCGACAAGTCCTCGGCCGCGCACCCGGACGTCGTGCACGCCAAGGTCGACACCGAGGCCGAGCAGCAGCTCGCCGCCATGGCCGACATCCGCTCGATCCCCACGATCATGGCGTTCCGCGAGGGCGTGCTGGTCTACGCCCAGCCCGGCGCCCTGCCCGCGGCCGCCCTCGAAGACCTCATCGGGCAGATCAAGGCCCTGAACATGGCCGAGGTCCACGCCCAGGTCGCCGAACACAAGGCCGCCGCCGGCGCCTGACCCGCTATCCCCGTTACCCGTCCCGAGGAGGACCCCCTATGTGTTACCCCGTCACCTGCCCGAACTGCGGAAAGACCGGCTGGGGCGGCTGCGGCCAGCACGTCGACGCCGTCATGCGCTCCGTGCCCGCCCCCGACCGCTGCACCTGCGGCCAGGACACCGCGGGTGCGCAGGCGCACACCCTCGGCGCGCTCTTCCGCCGCTGACCGCACCTCGAGGAGACTGCGCCTCCACCGCACTCTCCACCGCGGCAACACCCCGCCCTGCTCGAGCAGGGCGGGGTGTTCGCGTAGCAGGCCGAGGGCCAATTACCCTTCCGCGGTCGGCCGACCGGTGAAAAACTCGTAAACGCCCACTCGAGAAGGGACGGCCACGGTGAACAGAGCGATGGGGCCGGTGGACACCATCTGGCTCAACATGGACCGACCCGAGAATCTCATGATCATCGACTCGCTGATGTTCTTCGAGGGCTCCGTCGACTGGTCGCGCGTGGTGTCCCTCGTGCAGCGCCGGTTCGTCGACACCTACCCGTCGTTCCGGCAGCGGCCGGTGCAACCGCGCACGTACGTCGGGTCGCCGCATTGGGAGGACGACCCGGAGTTCGACCTCGACGACCACCTGATCCGGACGACCCTGCCCCGCAGCGACGACGCGACGCTGCAGCAGTACATCGAGCAGCGGATGCCGGTGCCGTTCGATCGTCGCCGCCCGTTGTGGGAGATGCACCTCATCGACGGGTACCGGCACGGAGCCGTGGTCTACACCCGGCTCCACCACTGCATTGGTGACGGCATCGCCCTCAACCAGGTGATGCTCTCGATGACGGGGGAGACCCCGGACAGCGACCTCGACGACGCCCGGACCGCCGTGCCCGAGCACCATGCCGGTCTTCTCGAGGGGGCAGCCAGATTCGCGGGGGCCGCGGTGTCGAACACCGCCAGTGCGGCGTCCGGCGCCGCCCACATGCTGCTCGACCTGCCCAAGCTGCTCGATCCGCATGTCCTCGGCGACGCCTTCACCCAGGCCGAACGCACCGGCGAGATCGCGAACAAGCTCGTGCTCGGCCCCAAACCGCACACTCCGCTCAGTGGCGAACCGGGAACGGCCAAACGGGCGGTGTGGTGCGAGCCCTTTCCGCTCGACGACATCAAGCACATCGGTCACCGGACCGGCACCACCGTCAACGACGTGCTCATGGGAGCCGTCGCCGGGGCGCTCGCGACGTACATCCGCGAGCACGGCGGCGAGCCGCAGGACGTGCCCACGATGGTGCCTGTCAACGTTCGCCCCCTCGACAAGCCCCTGCCGAAGGAACTCGGGAATCAGTTCGCTCTCGTGCTCTTCAAGTACCCGTCGGCACTGGAGACCCCGCTCGAACGCATCGTCGAGACCCACCGGCGGATGGAGGTCATCAAGCACTCTCCCGAGGTGACGCTCACGTTCGGTCTGATCAAGGCGATCGGACGGACCGGTCCGGAGCTGGAACGGTTCTTCGTGGACTTCTTCTCCGGCAAGGCGATCGGGGTCACCACCAATGTTCCCGGTCCCACGAGCGACCGGTACATGGCGGGGACGAAGATCCGCGGTGTGCTCGCCTGGGTGCCGGGCGCCGGCGAGCAGACCCTCGGCGTCTCGATCTTCAGCTACAGCGGCAAGGTCCGGGTGGGGTTCAAGGCGGACGCGGAGCGGGTGCCCGATCCCGAGAATCTCGTCCGCGCCTTCACCGAGGAGATCGGCGGGCTGCTCCGCCTCTCGCACGCTGTGTGACGGCGACGTGAATCCGCCGATTCGGTGTCCGTGCCGGGTGTGGATGTCTACCGTCGGCTCATGAGCGAGCACGGGCACTACCAGGAAGTCCTGAACGCATTGAATCCGCAGCACCGGGCGCTGCGCGCGGCGATTCCCGAGGTGTATCAGGGTTTCAATGCTCTCAGCAAGGCCGCCTTTGCCCCCGGGGCCCTGGATACCAAGACCAAGGAACTGATCGCGCTCGCGATCGGCGTCGTCGACGAATGCGACGGCTGCATCGCCTCCCATGCGCGCAGCGCCGTCCGGGCCGGGGCGAGCAGGCAGGAGGCCGCCGAGGCGATCGGGGTCGCATTCCTGATGCAGGGCGGCCCGGCGACGATCTACGGGTCGCGGGCCTACACCGCGTTCTGCGAATTCGCCGACGCCGAGGAACAGCGGGACCGGTGACGGTCCGGTGGAGGGGATGACGGGAATCGAACCCGCGTAGCCAGTTTGGAAGACTGGGGCTCTACCATTGAGCTACATCCCCATGCATGCGATGGACCCGGGATCGCCGGGTCTGCCGCGTGCAGGAACAGACTGTACCGAACCTCGCTTTGGATTTCATAATCGGGGGGCCGTAGGATTCTCCCTCGGGTCCCCGGAAGGTTCCGGGTGCCGGTGTTGACGGGATGTGGCGCAGCTTGGTAGCGCATCCGCTTTGGGAGCGGAGGGTCGCAGGTTCAAATCCTGTCATCCCGACCAGGAAGAACCGGGTGGAGGACCGAGCACCCGGTGACAGCTTGATCGAACGACCAACGAGCACGACAGAAGGAGCATGTCCGTGAAGAGCACCGTCGAGCAGCTCAGCCCGACGCGAGTCCGTATCAACGTTGAGGTGCCCTTCGAGGAGCTCCAGCCTGATTTCGACCGCGCGTTCAAGGCCCTCGCCAGCCAGATCCGCCTTCCCGGCTTCCGGCCCGGCAAGGCCCCGCGCAAGCTGCTCGAGGCCCGCGTCGGACGTGGCGCCGTGCTCGAGCAGGTCGTCAACGACGCCATCCCGGCCCGCTACAGCGAGGCCGTGACCGCCAACGAGGTCAAGGTCATCGGCCAGCCCGAGGTCGACATCACCAAGCTCGAGGACAACGTCGAGCTCGTCTTCACCGCCGAGGTCGACGTCCGGCCGGAGATCACCCTCCCCGACTTCTCCACCATCGCGGTCACCGTCGATCCCGTCGAGGTCACCGACGAGGCGGTCGAGGAGCAGCTGCTGTCGCTGCGTCAGCGCTTCGGCACCCTCACCGGTGTCGAGCGGCCCGTGCAGGACGGCGACTTCGTGTCCATCGACCTGTCCGCCACCGTCGGCGGCGAGGAGGTCCCCGAGGCCTCCACCACCGGTCTGTCCCACGAGGTCGGTTCGGGCCAGCTCATCGACGGCCTCGACGAGGCGCTCGTGGGCCTGTCCGCGGGGGAGTCGAAGGAGTTCACCACCACGCTCGTCGCCGGTGAGCACGCCGGCGAGGAGGCCGTGGTCACCGTTACGGTGAACAGCGTCAAGGAGCGCGAGCTGCCCGCCGAGGACGACGAATTCGCGCAGCTCGCGAGCGAGTTCGACACGCTCGAGGAACTCACGGCCGACCTGCGCGAGCGGGTCTCCCGCGTCAAGAAGGTCGAGCAGGCCGGTCAGATCCGCGACAAGGTTCTCGACGCGCTGCTCGAGGCCGTCGAGGTGCCGCTGCCCGAGGCCGTCGTCCAGGCCGAGATCGACGGCGCCCTGCACGATGCCATCCACGCGCTCGACCACGACGAGACCAAGCTCAACCAGCTCCTCGAGGAGCAGGGCTCGAGCCGCGAGGAGTTCGACAACGACACCCGCGAGTCGGCCGAGCGCGCCGTGAAGGTGCAGCTGCTGCTCGACGCGATCGCCGAGGCCGAGGGCACCACCGTCGAGCAGGAGGAGCTCACCGAGCGCATCTTCTTCCAGGCGCAGCGCTACGGCATCCCGCCGGAGCAGTTCATCCAGCAGATCGGCCAGGCGAACCAGCTCGGCGCCGTCTACGCGGACGTCCGTCGCGGCAAGGCCCTCGGCAACGTCGTGGACCGGGCCACCGTCACCGACACCAGTGGCGCCACGATCGACACCTCCGAGCTGTTCGGCACGAAGAGCGACGCCGAGTCCGAGGACGCCGAGGCTCCGGCCGGCGAGGGCGAATCCGAGTAGTAGGGCGAGACCCGTTGCCGCGCCGCGCGATTGCATGTGCGACGTCGCAACGGTTCTCCGCAGGGAACGCAGAGCGGAAATTTCCGCTTTGAGCGAAGTGGGGGGGGGCCGGGGACCCCCGGCTGCCCCCC